>CAOJUX010000036.1 GCA_948444795.1 uncultured Erysipelotrichaceae bacterium
ACAATAAAACAATAGGGATAATAATATCTAAAAAACAAGATAAATTTATAGCAGAGTTTGTAGGTAGTGATGAAATAATCCCTCTTACTTATCAAACAATATAAAAAAGGTCAATAATAATTAAAACTTTAACCTTTTTATTTTTTTATTTAAATAATTATTTTAATTTCTTACTCAGAAGGTGCTAGAACTACGCGGAAACTGTGGCCGGAACTAGCAACACCACCGTAGTAGTAGAAACCAAACAAACCAGCACTAGTGGTAGCACCGTAATTGCCACCACGCTCGAACCAAGGATAACCAGAATAAACAAAAAAGGTGTAATCAGAATTCCATCCTTGTGTTTCTCCTGTTGCATCTCCTAAAATTTTATTACTTGATGCATTATCTCCTGTATATATATCTTTATATCTATTATCTATACTTGATGGAGTAAATCCTGATAATCCTTCTGTATTATTGTAATTTCCCATTACATATTCCCATGATCCTCCACTTGTATCATATATTCCACTTATATTATCTGTTGTACTTGCATGATATCCAGTGCTCGTATTCCAGGCATTTTGACATCCATTATACTCTCCTGCTGATACACTTGATCCTGCACATCCTGTTGTATATGTACTACTATTATTTATCCACACTTCACTATTTCCTCTTCCGTATTTTGAGTTTGTTAAATAGGCCATAGCTCCCCACTCTGTATTTTTCATCATATGACTATCTAAATTTCTTTTATAGTTAAAACTAGTATTATACATAGTTGACCCATCTATATTTCTTAAACTTGTTTCATTTGGTTTTACTGTAAGTGATGATGTACTTCCTGTTGTTTCAAATTTTCCTACCCACATTCCATTTAATCCAAGTGATGTAAATGCTGGATGCGTCATCCATTTGCCATTTTCACATGTTCCATTATCTCCACTTTTATTTGTGGCTATACATTCTGTTTCTGAATCAACTGTATTTGTAGTACCAAATTCTATCTCTATTTCTTGTTCTGGTACTCTATTCCCTTCGATATTAAATAACTTATATCTATATTTTGGGATCCACACAAAGTATGCGTTTATATCTGATTCTGGTATTGTTGATCCGACACTATATGTATCTGCTCCATTTAATATTACCGCATTAGCCCATTTACTTTCATTATAGTTATACCAATTACTATCATCTGTATTTGTTTTAACGACTGTTCCATCATTTGCTATAGTAACAGGTATTAATCCTTCTTTTACTACTGGTTCACTTCCATTTAAACTATTATTCTTTGTTTCAAACTTTAGAGTACATATGGTTGGTTTATCTGTATCTATTAATGCTCTCCATGTTTCATTATTCCATGTTAGTTTAGCATCGTTATTACAATCATATCCGACATATTTATATCCATTCTTATCGGGAAACTCTTCCTTTTTTTCTCCATCTACTAATACTGCTAAAGTTATATCTCCTTTGGTAAAGTTTGGTACTTTTCCTTTTAATACATCAAAACTCTTTGATGTACTAAAATATGCATGACTTTTAATTAAACTTACTATAGAGACTATTCCTACTACTATTACTACACTTATAATTATTATGCTATTTCTTTTTTTATTTTTCTTAAATTTTTTCATATTTTACCGCCTCTTAATGTTTCAATATATACGCTTTTATAAAAATAATATAACAATAAATATTATGATTGTCAATAGATTGGAGCGAATAAAATGAAACTTAATGCAAACGACTATGAAGCCAGTGAAGTCATAAGATTTATTAGAGAAAATGCTGGTTTAATTCAAGAAGAATTTGGTCATAAAATTGACCGAAAAAGAAGATCTGTCCAATGCTATGAATATGGAGAATTAAATTTTGATTTTAAATTTCTTTTAGAAATAGCCCAAACTTTTGGATTAAAAATCATCATTAAAGATAAATATAATAAATTTAATATAGTTGCTACAAATTATCAAGCAAATGAAATTTTAAAAATAATTAGAGAATATACTAAATTGTCTATAAAAGAATTTGCAAAGTTAATTAATAGAAGTAGAAGTGCTGCTCAAAATTATGAATATGGTTATAGAAATTATGATTTTAAACAATTACAATCAATAACAAAAAAATTAAATTTAGATATTATCATCGAAGATAAGAATAAAGGATACTAAAAAAATAAATACTTTATTTTTTAGTATTTATTTTTTTTATAACATTAGTTGCAGCAACAGCACCATCATTCCCTGCTGTAATAAGTTGATATACACTTTTTTTAATACAATCACCAACTGCATATATACCATTAATATTTGTTTCATAGTTATCATCAACTAATATATAACCCTTATCATTATTTAAATTTAAACTATCTAGAAAAGTAGTATTTGGAACAAAACCTAAATAAGTAAACAATCCATCTATTTTTAAAACTTTATTATTATTTATAACTATACTAGACAATTTATCATCTTCGCTATTTATACTAGTTATCTGACTATTAAATAAATATTCTATATTATTTTTCTTTGCAATTTCAGCAACCAAAGAAGAATCAGCTCTAAACTTATCTCTTCGATGAATTAAATATATTTTTTTAACTATATCAGATAAATATAAAGCTTCTTCTATAGCACTATTACCTCCACCTACTAAAGCTATTTCTTTATTTTTATATAAATGCCCATCACATAAAGCACATGTACTTATACCTTTAGAGAGCAATTCTCTTTCCCCACTTATATTAATCCTAGCATTTGCTCTTCCTGAGGCAATTATAATATAATTTGAAAGATATTCATTTTTATTAGTAATTATTCTCTTTTCTTTACCATTAAGTTTTATATCTATAACTTCTTCTATTTTATAATCTACTTTATCATTAATCATATCAAATAAATTATAAGATAAATCAGGCCCACTAATTTCTTTAAAGCCAGGATAATTAGTTATTTTACTAATTTTATTAAGAAGACCACCAGGAGTATCTTTTTCTAAAAGTAATACTTTTAAATTACTATTACTTGCATAAATTGCACTAGAAATTCCTGATATACCCATTCCAATTATTATTAAATCATATTTCATAAAATTCCCCCTAAAATATAATATTCTCTCCTTTTTCTGAAACATATAAATCTTCAAATTTACTTTTTTTATTAACAGCAAGAGTAATAAAGGTTCCAAGTAACACTAATATAACTGAAACAATTTGAGCAACTTTGAACCCTCCAAACATCAAAGAATCTGTTCTCAAGGATTCAATAAAGAATCGCCCCACACCATACCATATCATATAAGCCCCAGTAAGTCCTCCTACTTTCAAGTATTTATATTTTTTTAATACAACTAAAACTAACACGCCTAATAAACACCATAAAGATTCATAAAAAAACGTTGGCTCATAGTATACTCCATTTATATTCATTCCATTAATAATAAATTCTGGTATATGTTTATCTTGCAAAGAAATTAAACTAGTAATACCACCATGAGCTTCTCCATTAAAAAAATTACCCCATCTTCCAATAGCCTGTGCAAGTAATAAAGGAACTGCAGCCATATCAGTTACTTTAAAAATTCTTGCGTTATATTTTTTACAATACAAAGCAAGAGTAATAAACCCAAATATAATTCCTCCATGAATAGCAAGACCACCTTCCCAAACTTTTAAAATACTAATAGGATTATTTAAATACATTTTATAATTAAATAACACATAATAAAGTCTAGCGCCAATAAATCCAAATATAATTACCCAAAAAGCCAAATTAAATAAAAAATCTTTAGAATAATGATATTTTTTTCCTTCTCTCATTAATAAAATAATTCCAATAATTATTCCACTCAACAATATAACAGAGTACCAACGAATATTTATTCCAAAAATACTTATTATTATAGGGTTCATATTATCACATCCTATAATTATTATAACATAAAACCACGCAAATTAACCTAAAAATAATGAACTTGACAAATAAGCAAAAAAGTAGTAACATACCAAATTAAACAAAGGGGGAAATAACAATGACAGAAAAGAAAAAAAATTATAAAAAAGGGGCTATTTTAGGAGTATTATTTTATACTATTGGTCTATCATATTTAACAAATAAAATAAGAGAAAATGACATAAATATCATTAATGAAGATACTCAAGATAAAAAAATTTATTCACCTCAAAATTTAGCTATTTTAATAAATGATGATAAAATTAGTTTTTTAGAGTATGAAGAAGATAAAAAAACTATTCATTTAAAAGGTATTTCAAACAAAAACATTGAATTAATTGCTCTAAAGAATTATGAAAGTGTTTCTAATTTTATAAATATTGGTTGCCAAAAATTAACAGGAACTAATGTGAATTATGACACAAGCTATATATTAGATAAAAATATAAATTATACTGAACAAGAATTAAAAGAAATAGAAGATACTTATCAAAATGAGAAAAGATTATCTTTAAAAAAATAATTCATTAAAAAATGGGGGTTATTATAATGGATGATATTGACAAATTAATTGAAAAATATGATAAAGAGGAAAAAAGAAGTAAGGAGCCTAGATATAAAATTCGTAAATATGCTGCATTTGCCATAGGTTATCTTCTAATTATGAATGGCCTTTTTAATAAGCTTGAAAATATTAATTATAATAGAAAAGAAAAAGAAATAAAAGAAAATTCTATCTATAATAAACCTGAAATAGCCTTATTAGAAGAAGAAAATGGTATTCATTTTTTACATATAATTGATAAAAAAAAGAATACTATATATCTTGAGGGAATAAATAGTGATATTTTTATTAAAATGATTTTTAATGATGAAACCATAACTTATGTTAATACAGGAAAACAAAAGTTTGATAGTTATAACATTGCTTTTGAACCTGATATATTATCTAATAATAAATATAACAAAGAAGAATTAGTTAAAATAGAAGATGATCAAAATAAAAATATATCACTAAAAAAATAAGCCGAGGCTTATTTTTATTTATAAATATTTTCGTAAAAACTGTCCAGTATAAGAATCTTTATTTTTTATAAGTTCTTCTGGAGTACAAGCATCAATTATAGTACCTCCTTTATCTCCTCCTTCTTTACCTAAATCAATTATATAATCAGCTACTTTAATAACATCCAAATTATGTTCAATAACTATAACTGTATCACCATTATCAACTATTCTTTGTAAAATAACTAATAATTTTTTAATATCATACATATGAAGCCCCGTAGTTGGTTCATCTAAAATAAACACACTTTTACCAGTAGCTTTTTTTTGTAATTCTTTAGCAAGTTTTACACGACCAGCTTCTCCCCCAGACAAAGTTGGAGCACTTTGTCCAAGTCTAATATAAGATAAACCAACATCCATTAAAGTATCTAGCTTTTGTTTTATTTTAGGTACACTTTTAAAAAATTCTTGAGCTTCTTTAACTCTCATATTTAAAATATCGGCGATACTTTTTCCTTTAAATTTTATATCTAGTGTTTCTTTATTATATCTAGTTCCTTTACAAACATCACAAGGAACATAAACATCAGGCAAAAAATGCATTTCTATTTTCTTAACACCATCACCTTGACAAGCTTCACATCTTCCTCCTTTAACGTTAAAAGAAAATCTTCCCTTTCCATATCCCCTTACTTTTGATTCTCTCATATCAGCATACAAATCTCTGATATCATCAAACAAACCAACATAAGTAGCGGGATTACTTCTTGGTGTTCTTCCAATAGCATCTTGAGTAATCATCACTACTTTATCTATATTTTCAAGTCCTTTAACCTCCTTACATTTACCAGGAACTTCTTTTGAACTATATAAATAACTAGATAAGGATTTATAAAGTATTTCATTTATTAAAGTAGATTTACCACTACCAGATACCCCAGTAACACAAATAAATTTATTCAAAGGAAATTTAACAGTAATATTCTTAAGATTATTTTCTGAAGCTTTTACCACTTCTAAAAATTTGCCATTACCTTTTCTCCTTTTTTTAGGAACTTCAATTACTTCCTTACCACTTAAATATCTTCCTGTAATACTTTTATCATTCTTCATTACTTCCTTTGGAGTTCCACTAGCAACTAAATATCCACCTTCTTCTCCAGCCGCTGGCCCAATATCAACTAAATAATCAGCAGCAAGCATTGTATCAGTATCATGTTCTACAACAATTAAGGTATTACCAAGATCTCTCATTTCTTTTAAAGAATAAATTAATTTTTCATTATCCCTCTGATGAAGGCCAATGGAAGGCTCATCAAGTACATATAAAACCCCAGTTAATTTACTTCCGATTTGAGTCGCAAGTCTTATTCTTTGTGCCTCACCTCCGGATAAAGTGGCGGCACTTCTATTAAGAGTTAAATAACTAAGCCCAACATTCTCTAAAAAATTAAGTCTATTTTCAATTTCTTTCAATAATAAATGACTGATTTCTCTCTTTTCATTAGACAATTTTAATCCTTTAATAAATTTATTTAATTCTTCAATACTCATTCTTGATAAATCATCTATATTTTTTTTATTTATATATACTGACAAAATACTTTTATCAAGTCTTGCTCCTTTACAGGTAGGACAAACACTTTCAATCATATAATGCTCAAGCCATTCTCTAATCCAAGAAGAAGAAGTTTCACGATATCTTCTTTCTAAATTATTAATAATTCCTTCATATTTTTCGGTTTTAGTACTTGTATTACCAGTTTTAGAAGTATAAGTAAATGAGATTGCATCTGGACTACCATATAAAATAATATCTAATTTTCTACGATCTAAATCTTTAATAGGTAAATTCATATCTATATTGTAAAATTCACAAACAGTAAAAAGTTGAGCATTATATATATTATAATCAGTATTTAAAGCTACTATTGCCCCTTTTTTTATACTTCTACTTTTATCTGGTATAAGCAAATCTTCACTTAGTTTAAGTTTTGTCCCTAGTCCTTTACAATCACTACATGCTCCATAAGGACTATTAAAAGAAAACATTCTTGGTTCTAATTCAGGTATTGAATAATTGCATTCTATACATGCATAATTTTCACTCATCATTATTTCTTCTTTACCAATAACATTTATTAAAACTTTACCTTCTGACATTTTACAACTTGTTTCAATAGCTTCAAATATTCTACTTCGCTCTTCATTATTTAAAACTATCCTATCAATAATTACATCTATATTATCTTTTTTATTTTTTTCTAATTTAATTTCTTCATCTAGACTATAAGTACTTCCATTAACACGTACTCTTGTAAACCCACTACTACGAAGTGAATTAAATAAATCTTTATGAGTACCTTTTTCACCTCTTATTATTGGAGATATTATTTCTAATTTGGTACCATCTTCCATATCCATTATTTTATCAGTCATCTCATCTATACTTTGACTTTTAATTGGAATATGATGATTAACACAGTATGGTGTACCAATTCGAGCAAATAAAAGACGTAAATAATCATAAATTTCGGTAATTGTACCAACTGTACTACGAGGATTTTTATTAGTTGTTTTTTGATCAATAGAAATACTTGGAGATAAACCTTCTATAGAATCAACATCTGGTTTATCACTATTTCCAATAAACTGACGAGCATAAGCAGACAAGCTTTCCATATATCTTCTTTGACCCTCAGCATATATTGTATCAAAAGCTAAACTAGATTTACCACTTCCAGATACTCCAGTCATTACTATTAATTTATTTTTTGGAAGTTCAATATTTATATTTTTTAAATTATTCTCTCTAGCTCCCTTAACTATAATTTTATCCATAACCATCACCTCTAAACATTAACTATTTTAACACAAAATCCCAAAAATATTGCACTAAAATTATAGCATACAAATGTGCGTATTGCTAGTAAAAATAAAAGAAAGATTATTCTCTCTCTTAAATATTATCTAATTTAAATGTTTTAGACAGTTTTTGTGTTTCATCAGCAACTTTCTTACAAAGTTCATTTGTAACTCTAGGATAATTGCATTTATCATAATCATATCCTTTAAAAAGTCTTTGAATAGTTTCTGGCTTATTTTTATATAATTCAATATATCGTCTTACAGCCTTAGCATTTGCTCTAAGCATATTATTAAGATATTCTCTATTACAATAATCATATGCTTCTTTTAATGCATATGATAAAGTTATAATACTTTCACAAGCAAGTATTTGTGGTGCAGCTTCATTATCAAATCCATCCGTAGTAGTAAAAATTTCTTCAACTAAATTTTCATCTAAAAATTTTAAAAATTTACTATAACCAGATCTAGCCATAAATCGATACCAAACAATATCACCCAATTTATTTTCAGCTGAGCATAGGCTTTTAATACGATACTAGTCCTCTTTTGTACCCTCACTATCTCTTGTTATATGTTTAGGATCATTTGGATATAATATATAAATCATCACTAGTAGTTCTACCTTTAAATGTTTGGCAAAATAATTGATTTTCAACCAAATTTTCTCTAGGATTATATGGATTATCAAAATCATAATCCTTTTTATAGATATCCCCCAAAAAAACATCCATATATAGCACAATTTTCATATTTTTCTTTTAAATTACACATTTTAACAAAAAATTAAAAAGATATTATCTAGCTTTTCTTTTTTGAATGTGATAAGTTATCTTAAGTGATAATTTCCATGGTATAAAACGATTGAAAAATAAACCTAATTTAACAAATAATCCTGGCACAATAATTAATTTATTTTTAAACATTTTAGAAATAGCATATTTTGCTACATAATCACTAGTTAATGAATTAATTTTAAATTTTCCTTTAGCAACTTTATTAAATTCTGTTTCAACAGGACCTGGACATAAAACACTTATATGAACATTACTATTTTCATGTCTTAATTCTTCATATAAAGCCAAAGTAAGTTTAGTAACATAATTCTTTGTTGCATAATAAGTACTAAGTCTAGGTCCTGATAAAAAACCAGCACTAGAAGCTACATTTAAAATATAACCACTATCTCTTTTAACAAAATCTTTTAAAAATAATTTAGTTAAAATATGATAAGTCTTAATATTCAAATCAATCATTTCAAGTTCTCTATCTAAATCAGTTTTATAAAACATTCCAAATAACCCAAATCCTGCATTATTAATTAGTATATCTATATTTTCTTTTTTTACCATATTATATAACTTATAAACATTTTTACTATCTAATAAATCAAGTACTATAATCTTAACATTTACTTTAACGTTATTTTTTATTTCATTTAATCTACCACTTCTTCTTGCCACCAAAATTAAATCAATACCTAAACTTGCCATATAATAAGCCATACTTCTACCAATTCCACTACTGGCACCAGTTATTAAACATTTAATAAAAATCACCTCTATTTAGTATAACACCAAAAAAGAGCATTATGCTCTTTTTTCAAGTATTTCCATCACTGGTGGAACTAATTGTTTCTTCCTAGATAATAAATCTTGAATATATTCTCCTTCTTTAAAATACTCATTATTAAATACATCTTTTAATAATGATTCGCTTTTCCTATCAAAGAATACATAAGATCCATTTTTCTCAATATCAGTAATTAAAGAAATAACAATATCATATTTACCACTAGCTAAAGTATCTATATCATTTATAAAGTTATCAATATCATTTTTAATATCTTCATAATCCATAGTAAATATTTGACTTATACCAACTTTTTTATCACCAACATTAAATGTCTTAATATCTTCTTCAAGTAAATTCTTTAATTTCTTACCCTTTATAGAAAATCCTGCTTTAATCATATCATGACCATATTTCATTGGATCCACTTCTGCTATTTTAGCAAGAGCTTTAACTGTTTCTTTATCCATATCAGTAGTAGTAACTGATTTTAAAAGTAAAGTATCTGATAAAATTGCTGATAACATGAGTCCAGCCATATCTTTTGGTATTTCTACATTATTTTCTAAATACATATGATAAATAATTGTACACGTACATCCAACTGGCATACTTCTGAAATTAATAGGATTTGGTGTTCCAATATTTAAAAGATTATGATGATCTACAACTTCTTCAATAATTGCTTCTTCAATGCCTTCAACACTTTGACTAAATCCATTATGATCAACAAGCATAACTTTTAATTTATTATAGTTATTAACATCATTTACACTAATTAAACCTAAACATTCCCCCGTTTTAGTAATAACTGGATAATTCGTATGACCATTTTTATCTATAATATCAAGTAAATCACTACGATAGTCAGTAGCAAGAACTGTAATAGGCTGTTCATTTAAAGCAATAGTAAGTATTGAATTTGCAAGAATTATTTTATTAGCAGTTTGAAAAGTATTCAATCTAGTTCTAATAATATTAATCTTATTTTCTATAGCACGTTTTAATTGTGATTCATTAATTTCAGCATTCCCAACTAAAATAAGCATTTTAACTTTACTATTTATAGCATGATCCAATACTTTGTAACGATTCCCTACTATTAAAATATCATTATTTGTAAGCACAAGTTCACTAAAAGTTGTACTTTGATATGCCGCAGCCAAAATTCTTCCTTTTATCTTATTATCTACTTTATTTATTATTTCTCCGTCAATAGCCGAAACTATATTCTCTATTTGCGAATCAACATAATCTCTATTACCATTAATTAGATTTTTAGATATTTCCTTTAAAGTAACTAATGATTTAAATTTATTATTATCATCTATTATTGGTACTCCTGTAACACTTTGTTTTTGCATTAAATCAAAAGCATCTATAATAGATGCATGTTCATTAATAAGTACATCTTTATTATAATTCATATTTCGTACTTGAACTTTAACATCATTTAAAAACTTAGGTTCTTTTACTCCAAAATATTCTAAAGCATATTTAGCTTCATTTTGTAAATGTCCAAGTACTCTTGGAGAAGTATTTAATCCCAATTTATTTTTTAAATAAGATAAAGTTATAGCAGAACAAACTGAATCAGTATCAGGTTTTTGATGTCCAAATATATAAATTTCTTCCATAAAATTCTCTCCTTTATTCTATTAAAGTATATCATAATTTAAATAAAAAACCAATTAACGATATCTAATGAGCTTTCTTTCATATTCATCTAATTTATATTCGACAACAAATTTAAAAAAATCATAATAATTTTGGGGCATTACTTCATAATTATCTTTTAATAAATAAATAATGTTTTCAAAATTAATTTCTTTAATTTTTGATATATAACTATCAGTATTCAAAAACATTTCATTAAATATGTCAGGAATATTTGAGCATTCATACATAGCCTTTAAATTCATCAATAGAATTTTCTTTCATACTACCAGGCATAACACGTAATTTAGTTCTTTTTCCTTTATACTTTTCAATATATTTTTCCTTATCTAAAAGATCCATAAAATTACTTATTTTTTGAGGTTTTAAAATTGATAAAAAACTAGCTGATGAATCAATTCTTGGAGCTTTTATTCCATTATTCATCAATGCGCTATTAGAAACATTCCGATCATATTGGCAAGTAAAAATATCAAGTAAATGTTCAAAATAAAAAGAATACATATTCCTTTTAATTATATTTAAATCAAAATTTTCATTTTGCATAGCAAAATAATAATTATATAAGCAATTATTACAACAATTATATTTACAAAGTAGAAATAACATTGGTGTAAAAGAAGAATTATTAATAAAATCTTTAGTTATTACTCCTTTAACTCCATTTAATGAAGCTAAATCATAAGTTGCTGTTAAAATACCTAAATCTTCAGCAATCAAATAATTTATAACTTCCTTATATTCTTCATATTTATTTAAACTAGGTTTAAATAAATAACTATCCCCAAAAATTGAAAACCACGCTTTTCCTTTTCTTGAACCATAAGTACCTCTGCAAAGTTCATTTTTATCCATAATATCGAGATTAATATAACCATTACTAGAACGATATTGATTAAACTGTTCATACATTTATAATCACCAGTTATTAATTATAAATTATTTATTTAAATTGTCAAATAATTTTTTTTTAATATCTTTAATTTAATATTAATATATATGAAATAGAACATAGTTATTAGGATCTTTGTCTGTATATTTATAATCTGTATTATACTGTTTGAACAGTATCTTCATAGGTAAATGTTACTAAATCTTCACTTTCTTTTAAAGCTTCTACTAAATTTCTAGTTGAATAGCTTTCAAATTTTAGAGTACATATGGTTAGTCTTCTTGATTTAAATAGAAGATAGATACTATTATTTTAAACTGGAAAAATTCTCAAAAATAAAAATATCAGTATTAATAAACTAATGCAAAACACTGATACAGATTTCAAAATAATAAAATGAATAATAACAGGTGATTTAGCACGCATTGATATTAGTGTTTCAGCAAGATTATGTTAATTACTTAGATTGCAATATAATTGATATTATTGACTATAAAAAATGAATAAATAATTTATTCACTTTTCATTTCAAATAAAACATTTCTAAGTTCCATAGCACGCTCAAAATCTAAATTCTTAGCAGCTTCATTCATTTCATGTTCTATCTTCAACATTAAATCCGCCTTATCTTTCTTGCTCATTTTTTTATTATTAGTTTTATTTTCAACTTCATTACTAATAATTTCCTTAATTTCCTTTTTAATAGTAGTAGGAATAATACCATGTTGCTTATTATATTTTTCTTGAATTTCCCTTCTTCTTTTTGTCTCTAGAATAGCATCATTCATCGCTTCACTCATATTATCAGCATACATAATAACATGACCATTACTATTTCTAGCAGCTCTACCAATAGTTTGAATTAAACTTCTATTGCTTCTTAAAAAACCCTGTTTATCAGCATCTAAAATACAAATTAAGCTTACCTCTGGTATATCAAGTCCTTCACGTAGCAAATTAATACCCACAACACAATCATAAACACCACTTCTAAGCTCTTGAATGATTTTTAACCTTTCTAAGGTTTTAATTTCACTATGCAAATAAGCCACCTTTATATTCATTTCTTTTAAATAATTAGTTAATTCCTCACTCATTCTAATAGTAAGTGTAGTAATTAAAACTCTTTCATTTAATTCTTTTCTTTTATTAATTTCATTAATTATATCATCTATTTGGCCTATTGTTGGTTTAACCTCTATAGTAGGATCTAGAAGACCAGTTGGACGTAAAATTTGTTCAACATATTTATTATTTGTTTTTTCAAGTTCATAATCTCCTGGAGTTGCTGAAACAAAAATAGCTTGATTAATCTTTTCCTCAAATTCTGAAAAAGTTAAAGGTCTATTATCAAGAGCACTTGGAAGACGAAATCCATAATCAACAAGTGTTTGCTTTCTCATCCTATCACCATTATACATAGCTCTAACTTGTGGAAGTGTTACATGAGATTCATCAACAACTAATAAAAAATCTTTTGGAAAAAAATCAATTAAACATGTTGGAGTTTCTCCTTCATCTCTTAAAGCCAAATGTCTCGCATAATTTTCAACACCATTACAAAAACCAGTTTCCTTTAGCATCTCTATATCATATTCGCATCTTTCTCTTAGCCTCTGTTCTTCTAATAATTTATTTTGACTTTTTAACTCTTCTAACCTACCTCTAAGTTCTTTTTCTATTCTATTTATTGCTTCCTTCATTTTTTCTTCACTTGTCACAAAATGACTAGCTGGAGATATAGTTACTGTCTTTTTATTTTGTATTATTGCACCAGTAACTGGATCAAATGTATAAATTTTCTCTATTTCATCCCCAAATAATTCTATTCTAATTCCACTTTTATGTTCAATAACAGGAATAATATCAATTATATCTCCTCTAACTCTAAAAGTACCTCTATGAAAGTCAATATCACTCCTTTCATAAGTCATATCAATAAGTTTATTTATTATTGTATTCCTCTTAATATTATCTCCTACTGTTAAAATCAACATTTTTTCAATATAATCTTCTTTTTCTCCAATACCATAAATACATGATACACTTGATACTACAACAGTATCAGGATTATTAATAAGTGATGCTGTCGCACTATGTCTAAGTTCATCTATTTCATCATTTATTGAAGAATCTTTTTCAATATAAGTATCACTAGATGGTACATAAGCCTCTGGTTGATAATAATCATAATATGAGACAAAATATTCAACATGATTATCTGGAAAAAGCTCTTTAAGTTCTGTATATAATTGTCCTGCAAGTGTCTTATTATGTGCAAGAACAAGTGTAGGTTTGTTTACTTTTTCAATAACATTAGCAATCGTAAAAGTCTTCCCAGTACCTGTTGCTCCCAGTAAAACCTGGTGTTTTTCCTCATTTTCAATGCCATTAACTAATTTTTCAATAGCTTGGGGTTGATCTCCCGATGGTTCATATTTTGATACTAATTTAAACATAACGTCCTCCTTATTTTTGATTATATTCAGCCAAAATATTCGTGTCCAAAATTCAAAAATTCGTGTCCTGACTAATTTTTAGTGCTTAAATCTCTTCTTTTTTGCTTGGACACGAATGTTGGCCACAAATTTACTAAATAATAAAATTATTTTACTCTCTTTAGTTTGATAGTAAATAATTTATTCTTTACTAATTTCTGTCACTATTTGATATTTATCTGTATATAAAATATTATTACAAATTTCATTATAAGTATTAATTTCAATATTTTCTTTATCTAAATATTTAAGTATTATTGGTAAAGTCTTTTGTTCAAATAATTCATATCCTTTTTTAGTAAAATAGGATATATTTTTAGAAGAATATTCAGGTGGTTTGGGGAGCCAATTTATCTGTTTATTACTTAACAAATCTTTCCATACATCCATCCCAACTATATTTTTTAAAGCACTATAAATTCCTTCTCCGCTATATGTTATACGATAATACTTATTTTGATTATTTAGTGTTTTAATCATTATATCAAAATCACTTTCTAAAGCTCTCATTTCTCTTTCACGATATAAATTAAATTCTTTTTCAGCTTTCTCAATTGCGCGCTCATGCGAAATATTGCCATTTCCTTCTAATATTTTTCTTCTATTTAATTTAATTTGATTATCTAACTCAAGAACCCAGTCTAACATTTTCATAGGTCTTTGCTCTAGTGCCTGAAGTTCAGCATAATCCAAAAATTGAGATACTAATAAATTAAGTCTTTGAAGTTCTATTTCTGTTAAATAATTTTTAGCAATTTTCGTATCATCTAATGTTACATAATTTCCTTTGAAGTTGGTCATTCCAACATACGGTTTTTCATTATTAACTCTTTCATAAATAAGCTCTGCTGCAGTATGTTCATGAACTGCAAAAT
>CAOJUX010000037.1 GCA_948444795.1 uncultured Erysipelotrichaceae bacterium
ATTAAATGGAGCAGATACATATAGTGTCGGAGCAACCATACCAGAAGAAGCAATAGAATCATATTTTGTCTGGATACCAAAATATAGATATAAGTTATTTAATGTCGAAGGGAATAGAGTACCAGAACAAGAAATAGAGATAGAAATAGGAGATTATAATACCGTAGATTCAGAAACAGAATGTAAAGCCACAAATAAAAGTGGAGATAATGGAACATGTGAAAATGGCAAATGGATGACGCATCCAGCCTTTACATCACTTGATGTAACAGGCTTGTGGGTAGGAAAGTTTGAAATAACAGGAAGTACTTCAAATCCAACTATAAAACCAAATGAAACAAGTTTAAGAAATATAGATGGGTCAACTATGTATAATACTAGTTTTAACTATAAAAGAAATTTAGATAGTCATATGATGAAAAATACAGAGTGGGGAGCTATGGCCTATTTAACAAACTCAAAATACGGAAGAGGAAATAGTGAAGTGTGGATAAATAATAGTAGTACATATACAACAGGATGTGCAGGATCAAGTGTATCAGCAGGAGAGTATAATGGATGTCAAAATGCCTGGAATACGAGCACTGGATATCATGCAAGTACAACAGATAATATAAGTGGAATATATGATACAAGTGGAGGAGCAAGGGATATGGTAATGGGAAATTACAATAATACCCAATCTCGCTTTGGATCAACGGATGTATCAAGTATCCCATCAAGATATAAAGATATATATACAGGAGATAATGCATCAAGTAATAAAATTTTAGGAGACGCCACAGGAGAAATACAAGGATGGAATTCTGACTTCGCCAGTTTTGTTGATTCTGGTTATTCTTGGTTCTACCGTGGTGGCATTTACGATCATATCGCTTCTGCTGGTGTGTTTGGTTTCTACTATGACTATGGTTATGCTCATCACCACAGCAGTTTCCGCATAGTACTATCTCCAACTAAATAATTGTATATAAATCATTAAAATAATGTTAACATATAAACAAGAAAGTATAGGAATTAAATAGAAGCTTAAAAATTAAGGACTAAAATCGTCCTTTTTTTCATACTATTTTTTAGGTGAATATCATGAAAAAATTAATTATAATAGCTTTATTATTAATGATTCCGACAAATGTAAAAGCAGTTAGTGCTAGAAATATGGTAGTAATGGATACTGATACCAAACGTGTTTTATATAATAAAGATATGAATGATCCTCATTTAATTGCCAGTATAACCAAAATAATGACCTGTATAATTGCTCTTGAAAATAAAAATTCAACAGATGTAGTAGAAATAGGTGATGAAATACTTACTTCTTTTGGTAGCGGAATATATATAACTATTGGCGAAAAAATAACTTTAAATGATTTATTATATGGACTTATGCTTAGAAGTGGAAATGACGCAGCTTTAGCAATTGCAAAATATGTTGGAGGATCAGTCGATGAATTTGTTGGAATGATGAATATTTATGCCAAAAAAATAGGCATGAAAAATACTGTATTTATAAATCCTCACGGACTTGAAGATAAAAATGGTAAAGGCAACACTTCGACTGCTTATGATATGGCCCTTTTAACTTCTTATGCTATGCAAAATGAAGAATATAAAAAAATAGTAAGTACTAAGAAATATGTAAGTAAAAGTGACCAAAAAACATATTCTTGGACAAATAAAAATAAACTTTTAAATACTTATTCATATACTACAGGAGGAAAAACGGGATTTACCGAAAAAGCAAGACGTACTTTAGTTTCCACTGCCAGTAAAGATGGTAAGAATATTGCTATAGTTACATTAAATGATCCTAATGATTGGACTGATCATAAAGATATGTATGAAGAAATATTTGAAAATTATGAAAGTAAAAAAATAGTAGATAAAAATAATTTTAAAGTAGATAAAGATGAATACTACAAAGAACATACTTTATATATAAAAAATGATATTTATGTTACTTTAAAAAAAGATGAAGATAAAAATATAAGTATAAATATCATTTTAGATAAGTTACCAAAATTTGAAACAGATGATAAAGTAGGAATTATAGAAATCAAATTAAATGATAATATTTTAAAAACAGAAAATATTTATGTTCAAAAAAAGAGTGAAAATAAACCAAAAATTAATTTTTTTCAAAAAATAATTGGGTGGTTTAAATGATAAATAAGTTATGGGCAATTTTTATTATAGGTGGAGTAATATTTACAATTATTACTGGTAATTATGGTAGTTTGAATAATATTATATTTAATAGTGCAAGTGATGGATTTAACTTAGTACTTGATTTAATTCCTGTCTTAGTTTTATGGTCTGGAATTATGAAAATTGCTGAGAAATCTGGTCTTTTAGAAGTAATTGCAAAATTATTCAAACCAATTTTAAGTAGACTATTTCCAAGTATAAAAAATAACAATAAAGCATTAGGATATATAACCAGTAATATTGCAGCAAATGCTTTAGGACTTGGATCAGCAGCAACTCCCTTTGGTTTAAAAGCTATGGAAGAAATGCAAAAAGATAATATTAAAAAAGATACCGCCACAGAAGCAATGATAACATTTTTAATTTTAAATACCAGTGGTGTTACAATAATCCCTACAACTGTAATTGGTTTAAGGTTAATGGCTGGTAGTATAAATCCTGAAGAAATAATAATAACAGGATTAATAGCAACAATAATCTCAAGTACTGCTGGCCTTTTACTTGATTATGTAATAAGGAGAAAAAATAAATGATTTTATCAAAAATTATAATTCCATTATTTGTTATAACAATTATTTTATTTGGTCTAAAAAGAAAATTACCTATATATGATATTTTTTTAGAAGGAGCTAAAGAAGGTTTAATCACTATATTTAATATTTTTCCTTCTATTATGGCAATGGTTTTTGCTGTAAATATTTTAACAAATAGTCATTTAATAGAGTTTTCCCTTCAATTTTTAAAGCCATTATTAAATTTTTTAAACATTCCTTTTAATATTTTACCAATGGCTTTTATTAGACCAATATCAGGAACAGCATCACTAGCTATGCTTAATACAATATTAGTAGATTTTGGTCCTGATTCTTTTATTGGCCGTCTTGCAAGTACTTTACAGGGTTGTACTGATACAACGATTTATGTTTTAGCACTTTACTTTGGTAGCGTTAAAATAACTAAAATAAGATATGCTCTTAAAGTTGGCTTGTTTGCAGATTTTGTAGGTATAGTTGCTAGCTTTATTGTTGTAAAAATTATCTTTGGGTAATACATATGTTCGTGAAAAAAGTCAAAAAATTTGACTTATAATTATGATTATGGTATTATATAAAGCGTTCCGCAAAAAAGAGGTAGAGTTAAATGAAAAATTTACCGTCGATTAAGGCCTTTTTGGCCCTAATCGCGATCATAATTATTAACATCTTAACAGCAAATGTTATTGATGGAAATAAAAAAGTTTATAATAGTGATACTATTATAGCAAATAATAATAAAATAATAGTAAGTAATATAGAATATAAACGCTTAGATAATGAGCTACTTGCTATTAATGAAGAAAAAGAAGAAAAAAAAGAAGTTCCTAAAAAAGAAGAGCCAAAGATTGTTTATGATGGAATGACTATGGATGAATTAGGAGCTAAGTTGAATAGAAATTTAAAATCAACATTAAAAGGATATGGTAAAATTTTTGCTGAGTATTCAATTAAATATGATGTTGATCCTTATATTGCTCTTGCAATAGTTTTACACGAAACTGGATGTAATTCTGGTAAATGTAGTACTTTAACAAGTAAATGTAATAATATTGGAGGAATGAAAGGAAGCCCAACTTGTGGCTTAGGTGCCTATAAAAGATTTAATACTTTAGATGAAGGAATTAAAGCATTTTATAAAAACTTATCTAAAAATTACTTCAAAAAGGGATTAACAACACCAGAAAAAATAGGTAAAAAATATGCGGAAAGTGAAACTTGGCCTCAAAAAATAAGATACTATGTCCAAATAATAAGGAAGAGTTAGAATGTTTAACTCTTTTTTTCTTGCATTATTTTCAATATAACTATATAATTATATATATAATAAAGGGGAATGATATATTATGGACAATAAAGATAGTAATGGTCTTAATATTGATAATTTGATGAATGGCTTAAATGATACTACTAATAATAATTTAAATACCCAATCTAATAATAGTAATTTAAATTTTTTAAATCAAAATGGTATAAATGAAGCACCAATTAATAATATTCAAGATAATCAAAATAATAATATGACTCAAGGAATAGAAAATATTTCCAATAATAATAATAGTAATTTAAATTCTTTAAATCAAAATGGTATTAATGAGGCATCAATTAATAATATTCAAGGTAATCAAAATAATAATAATATGACTCAAGGAATAGAAAATATTCCCAATAATAATAGTGGAGTATCATTAAATGAGGGATTAAATCAGCCAGTTATAAATAATTCTGGTAATCAAAATATTAATCAAAGTATAATAGAGACACCAAATTCTGCTAGTAATATAGTAAATCAAGATATAGTAGATCCATTTACAAATAATGGTTTAAATAATAATATAGGAAGTCAAGCATCTGCATCTTCACCTCAAATCATATCAACTTCAATAGAACCCGTAGCACCAGTAAGCCCTATAAATAATAATGAACCATTAAACCAAGCATCTGCATCTCTTAATAATCTCACTTCAAATGATAATATTCAAACTAATGTTTCTGATAATAGTATAGTGAATAACGCAACTCCAGAAATAAAAATTGATAGTGTACCAACAAATGATATAGTAGTAGAACAACCTACTTTAGAACCTGCAGCTCCTCAATCTGGTGCAAGTACTGCTCCCAATGTCACTTTAAGTGATCCAACTGTTGATAATTTTGCAAGTGTGCCAGTCCCACCAAATGAGACAGGAGAAGATAATAAAAAAGGCAAAAAGAAAGCTAAAGGAGAAAAAAAGAAAAGTAACAAATTACTTATTATTTTACTAGTTTTGATATTAATTGCAGTAATTGGTTATGGCGTTTATTACTTTTTAACTTTAGGAAAACCAATATCTAGTTCCTCAGCATCAATTCAAACTAAAGATTTAAGGCTAGAATTAGGCGCAGAGTTATCAAAAAATATAAATGATTATGCAACTATAGTAGGGTTTCAGCCAAGTAGTTGTATACTTGACACATCAAGCGTTGATACAAGTAAAGTTAGTGCATATAAATATAATATTACTTGTAATCAAACTAAACAAGAAGGAACTATTATTATTGATGACACTATAGCACCAGAAGTAGTATTAACAGATGTAATAGTTACTCCTAATTCCAGTATAGTAGCAGAAGATTTTATTGAATCTTGCATAGATGCTTCTAGTTGTAACTATGAATTTGTAAATGAAGATGAAGTACTAACAAACTTAACTACAATAGGAGAATATAAAGTTAAATTAAGAATTTCTGATACTTATGATAATGAAGTAGAAGAAATAGGTTCCTTAATTGTTTCTAATAATGCTCCAACTAATTATTTGAATTGTGAAGGAGAAGAAAGTATAGAAGATATTTCTTCTAATAAAATTAGTTATAAATTTGGCTTAGATGCTACAAATAATTTATTTAATACTGTCAAAACAACTATATTAAGTTTTGATAAAGAAGAAGACTACAATGATACTAAAGATAATTATAGTGAAACATCAGGAATAAATGGAATAAAAGGAAAAACAACTTTTAATGATAAGAATTACACAATAACAATAGTAACAAAACAAACGAAAGAAGAAGTAGAAAAAGACCTAAATACTACTCTTCCAAGTGACGGAAATAGTTTAAGGACATTTTTAACATTCTATAATTACACATGTAAATAAGATATCTTGCATATCTTTTTTTTTATTTCATATTTTTATATGGAGGTATTATGAATAAATTAAAAGTATATGTATACGCTATAAGTAAAAATGAGAGCAAGTATGTAAATACTTATGTTAATAGTATGAGTGAAGCTGATGGTATTTACGTTTTAGATACTGGTTCAACTGATGATACAGTAAAAAAATTAAAGGATTTAAAAGTTAATGTTAAAGAAGTACATTATGACAATTTTAGATTTGATAGAGCAAGAAATGCATCTTTAGATATGGTCCCAGACGATGCTGATATATGTGTTTGTACAGACTTAGATGAAGAATTTAATAAAGGTTGGAGAGATGAACTTGAAAAGATATGGCTTTCTGAAAATCCTACAAGAGTAGAATATTTATATAATTGGAGTTTTGATAAATTGGGAAATCCAGCAACAACATTTTATATATCTAAAATACATAAAAGGCATGCATATATATGGCACCATCCTGTTCATGAAGTTTTAAAATGTTTATATAATAAGGAAAAAAGTATTATAACAGATAAAATTGTATTAAATCACCATCAAGACATAACAAAAGCTCGTACATCTTATTTACCCCTTTTAGAACTAAGTGTTAAAGAAGATCCAACTGATGATCGAAATATGCATTACTTAGGAAGAGAATATATGTATTATCAAAAATGGAATGAAGCAATAGATACTTTAAATAAACATTTAAAGCTCGAGACAAGTACTTGGAAAGATGAGCGTGCAGCTTCAATGCGCTTTATAGCAAGAAGTTATACTAATTTAAAAAGATTAGAAGAAGCTAAAATGTGGTATGAAAAAGCTATTAATGAAGCTCCTTATTTAAGAGAAGCATATGTTGAATTAGCTCAAGTTTTATATGATGAAAAAGATTATCAAAAAGCTTATAATTATTTAACACTGGCAAGCAAAATAAAAGAAAAAAGTAAATCATATATAAATGAAGCTTTTTGTTGGAATAGTTATTTTTATGATTTATTTAGTATTGTTGCATTAAATATTGGAAAAACAAGTGAAGCTTTAGAATATATACTTATTGCAAATAAATTAAACCCAACTGATGAAAGAATAAAGAATAATGTAAAACTTATAAAAGATTTAATCAAAAAACCTGAAAGTTAATTTCAGGTTATTAATTTGGCATGAATTACGAGTCTTTGATTTTCTCCTGTACAAGTAGACAAAGTAAGTATTTTATCACCAAATTTTAATTCTTCTTTAAAATCATTAATACTTCGTTCTTTAATTAATTTAACAAAGTTATTAAATTCTTCTTCATTTTGAAAATAAGTTTTTAAATAATCTTTTGTATTATTCACTTTATAAATTGAAAATATCTTATATTTCATACTTTCATAAGCAGTATCAAAATTAATAATTAAATTTTCATTATTAGAATACCAATTCTTTTTTATAGTTTTAGTAAGAGTACCAAACATAACACTACTATAATACATATTATGGCCATAAATAATCGTATTTCCATCCATATTATATAAAGAATTACGAAAATCCATAAAAATCCACCCATTTTTATCTGCTTCTTTATATAAATTATGTTTTAAATAATACTCATTATCATCATGTTGTAAAACTGGATAATCAACTTCAGTATTATTAACTTTTAACCATCCTACGACTTCATTATTAATAGGATATAAAGAAGTAATATAATCATTTTTTATTACTTTTTCTGGTGAAGTTATAATATTTTCTTCATCATCATTATTATTACTATTGATTTTTTCACTAATTTTAATTTTTACATCGTCTTGAATTTTAGTAACTTCTTGTAATGATTTATAATTACTATATGTAACATATCCAACAATACTTATTACTAATCCAAATAAAATAAATCCACATATTTTTAATGTATTATTAAGTATTTGTAAAGATAAATTTTCTTTCAAATATTCTCTAGAGTAAACAAGTTCTAAATTAATTTTATGTTTTTTAAGTTTTTTCTTAGTTTTTTTTAAATACTCAATTAATTTAACATCTTTAATATTTTCATATATTATAACTCTTATATTCTTTATTTTATTTTCTATAAGCAAGTTGGTTATAAATTCTAAATCTTTTTTATTAAATTTCTCTAAATGAATAGTCTTTAAATATTTATTAATATTTACAAAAGCAAGAAAATCATCTCCATCATCATCAGAAAGTTCTTTATTAATTCTAACATTCATTTTATAAAATATTTTAGAATAATTTGTTAAATTATTACTTTGCATAAAATTACTAGAATAAAATATTTCATTACGTATTTCAGCTCTTATTCCTTTTTTATCTAAAAGTTCAATCATAAATTTTTGAATACTGCTTGCTTCAACATAGTTAATATTTTTATTTTCAATTATTTTTTCATATAATGCATAAGATAAAGTGGTATTTTCTAATATAGATATAGCAGTTATATAATTATTATTTTTTAACAAATCAATTACAAATAAAGCCAGTTCTAAAGTTTCTATACTTACACGATATAAATTTTTTTCTTCACATAATTCTTTAACAAAAAGAGCTACTAATTTTTGATTATCACGAATATAGTTTTTACTAAATGTAAGTTCACTTTGTTCTATGACATTTGTCATTGTAAGAGTTTCATAATTAAATGATGGTTTATTTTTATAGCTGAATTTTAAAGTATTGTTAGAAAAACTTATAAGTACTTTTTGCATTTAATCACCACCATTATTCTTTATAATTATATAATAACATAAAATTATTAATTTTAATATAATAATAAAAAATTTAATTTGAAGATTTAAATTAAAAAATACAAAAATTTACAAAATTTATAAAAAAATTATAGCTTTTATGAATTTTTATGCTATAATTAAGACATACTAATAATGATAATAGAAAGAGGTATATTTAGATTATGAAAAAAATATTAGGAATAATAACATTAGCGATGCTAATAGCATTGCCAATGAGTGTTAATGCAGGATTTTCTTTTGGTGATAATTGTACAGAACTTGATCCTACTACTAGAACAAAAACTTGTGAATTTCTTTTAAATACAACTGGAGATACTAGTTTCACTAAATTTAGTATGAATTTAGAACTTAAAAATTTAACTATTAAATCTCAAGTTGCCAACAGTCCATGGGAAAATTTAAAAGTTACAGATGGCCAAGCAACTGGTGAAATTACTAAACATACACTTACTGTTTCATCTGCTACCCCTGTAAAAGGAACAAAGCAAAAAATTGTTACAATGGTATTTGAAGCAAAAGAAGGAACTACAAAAGATTCTGAATGTTATATAAAATATGAACCTTGTGCAGATGAAAATGGTCAATTTACTTGTTTAAACCAAAGAGAAGTAACACCACCTACTGAAACATATAAATGTAAAAATGTTAATGGAACATATTATGATAATAATGGAAAAGTTGTTACTGAAACAGAATATAATGCAGCTTGTGTTACCAATCCTAAAACTGGGAATTTTCTACCATATGTAGTTGTAGGAGCCGGAATAATTATTGCTATAAGTGTATTTGCAATAACAAGAAAAAATAATAGATTATATAAAATATAAAAAATATCTTTTATTAGTTAGTTTAAATACTAACTATTTTTTTTTATTCATAACTAATAACTTGTCCACATATATTTTTTTAGGAGGACAAAATCACAATGAATACAAAAGGACTTACAAAAGAGGAAGTAGAAGTATCACGTAAAAATTATGGTACAAACGAAATAACAAAAAAACATAAAAATACATTTTTATCATTATTAATCGAATCTTTAGGAGATCCCATCATAAAAATTTTATTAATAGCATTAGCTGTGAAAATTATAATTTTATTTAAAAATTTTGATTGGTTTGAAACAATAGGAATCCTAATTGCAATATTTTTAGCATCATTTATTTCAAGTATATCAGAATATGGCAGTGAAAAAGCTTTTGAACGTTTAGGAGAAGAAGCTTCAAAAATAAAAGTTAAAGTTAGAAGAGATAATAAAATTAATGAAATAGAAATAAATGATGTTGTTAAAGATGATATTGTAATATTAAATGCTGGAGATATGATACCAAGTGATGGTCATATCATAAAAGGAAGTTTATATGTAGATGAATCTATGATAAATGGAGAAGCTAAAGAAACATATAAAACTACATCTATTTTAAATAATGAGAAAAGTATTCTTTATAGAGGATGCGTTGTAGTAAATGGTGCAGCCGAAATGAAAGTGAGTGAGGTTGGAAATAATACTATATATGGCAAACTAAACCAAGAATTACAAGAAGAGGAACCACCAAGTCCTTTAAAATTAAGATTAAGGGGCCTTGCTAAGGTAATAAGTAAAATAGGTTATATTGGAGCAATACTAGTAACAATTTCTTATTTATTTTCTGTCTTAGTTATTAACAATAATTATGATTTAAATAAGATAATAGCTACTATAACTAATTTTGAGCTAATGTTTGATTATCTTTTATATTCTTTAACTCTTAGTGTAACCATTATAATAGTTGCTGTCCCAGAAGGTCTTCCTATGATGATAACTCTAGTATTATCTAGTAATATGAAGCGTATGTTAAGAAATAATGTTTTGGTAAGAAGGTTAGTGGGTATTGAAACAGCGGGTAGTTTAAATGTATTATTAACAGATAAAACAGGAACTTTAACCAAAGGAAAATTAGAAGTAACAGATTTTTTTAATGGAGATTTGTTGAAGTATAAAAAAATAGAAGAGTTAAAACAATATAAAAGTTATGAAAAAATATATAATTCAATGTATTATAATAATGAAAGTTCATTTGATGCAGAAGAAAAAGTTATTGGAGGAAATATAACTGATAGAGCTTTATTAAAATTTATAAAGAAAATAGAAAATAAAAATTATCAAATTTTAAATCAAATTCCTTTTGATAGTACTAATAAATATTCAATAACTAAAATTAATGATAAAGAAAATAATTATTATATTAAAGGTGCATCAGAAATATTACTTCCTAAATGTCATAAATATTTAAATAGTAATAATGAAGAAAGAGTTCTATTAAACAGAAAAAATATTGAAAATAAAATAGATGAATTAACTAGAAATGGCAGTAGAGTACTAATGCTTGCTTATAGTAAAAAAAATATTATTAATGAAGAAATAAATGATTTAATTTTAATTGGGTTTGTTGCAATTAAGGATGAATTAAGAAATGAGGCCAAAGAAGGAATCAGGTTAATTAGAAATGCTGGTATTAATACTATTATGATAACAGGGGATCATAAAAAAACAGCCGAAACTATAGCAAAGGAAGTTGGTCTTTTGACAAGCCCAGATGATTTAGTTTTGACTAGTGAAGAATTATCACATCTTAGCGATGAAGAGATTAAAAATATTATTAATAATATAAAAGTAGTAGCCAGAGCACTTCCTAAAGATAAAAGTAGACTAGTAAGCATTTGTGAAGAAATGAATTTAGTTGTTGGAATGACAGGTGATGGAGTAAATGATGCTCCAGCATTAAAGAAAGCAAATGTTGGTTTTGCTATGGGAAGCGGGACTGAAGTTTGCAAAGAAGCAAGTGATATAGTTATTTTAGATGATAATATAATTTCTATAACTAAAGCTATACTATATGGTAGAACTATTTTTAAAAGTATAAGAAGATTTATCATCTATCAATTAACATGTAATATGTGTGCATTATTTGTTTCTATAGTAGGGCCATTTATTGGAGTAGATACTCCAATCACTATTATTCAAATGTTATGGATAAATATGATAATGGATACATTCGCTGGTCTTGCCTTTTCTTTCGAGCCACCTCTGAAAAGATACATGCAAGAATTACCTAAAAATAAAAAAGAACCTATAATAAATAAATATATGTATTCTCAAATTATATTTACGGGTTTATATTCAGCATTATTATGTATATTATTTATAAAGTTACCATTATTTAAGTCATTATTTAGAAATAATAATGAACTTATGACTGCTTATTTTGCTTTATTTATTTTTATAGGAGTAGCAAACGCTTTTAATGCAAGAACTGAAAGATTAAATATAATGGCAGATATAAAAAAGAATAAAATATTTATAATTATAATTCTATTTATAGTTACAGTTCAAATTTATTTAATTTACCATGGTGGAGATTTATTTAGAGCTTATGGTTTAACAATAAAAGAATTAATA
Organism: uncultured Erysipelotrichaceae bacterium; assembly: GCA_948444795.1. Classification (GTDB taxonomy): domain Bacteria; phylum Bacillota_I; class Bacilli_A; order RF39; family UBA660; genus MGBC108787. The sequence goes on from CAOJUX010000037.1 coordinate 12,079, forward strand.
ATTGTTTTTAGTTTATCTATTTCAGTTATTCCTATAGATTTATTGAGAAAATTAATTCTAAGAAATAAAGGATATAAAAAGAGTGTTTAAGAAAACAATGTTATTAACTTAAGAGATATGTTTAAAAAAGAAATGTATCTCTTTTGTTTTATTTTTAAATTTTATGAATAGCAAATTCATATTTTGGAAATTATAACAATTTATGGGAATATGTTCAAAAAATACAATATTTTTATATAAAAAGATAGTAAATTTTTGAATAATTTTTTATAAGTTCTTAAATGCCTTTATAGCTTTTATTTAAACCATTTAGGACATTTTCAAATTTGAAAGGTATTCACATATATCTTCATAATCTATTATATTTTTATCTTCAAAAGTAGTAAATTGGTAGTAAAAATTTAGAATTTTAAAGTATTAATTTTAAGTATTTAAAAAATACTATGCAATGTCATAGTATTAATATATAGTCTTTTGAGTGTGACTTGTGGCGCAGCCACTAAAGTCTTCACCATAATAAGGTATAGTATTACCCTTATTATGTAGCATGAAGCATGTAGCAAATTTTTTTCATATATCAAAAATATTTAATTATTTAACTTATTCTTTAATCCATCTTCCATATTAATTTTTGTTGGAATAATATATTTAGCATTCACTTTATGAGAAATCAAATTTGTTATAACTTTCATTGCTCTTGAACCATCAAACCATTTTGGATTATCACTATTCTGCCTTATTTTATTTAATGATGTTATAAGAGCATCTCTATCATATTTATCACTCATGTCTCTAGTTATCATATATTTTTGATTTTCAATTGAATATAACGTATTATCTAATAATTCATATTGAGCATTATTGTACCAATATAAATGATCACCACCTGCTAATATTAAAATATCTGCTTCTATATCTATATCATCAATTAACCCATCTACATAGTTATATACTTCCTCAAATGTAATTGTTGGAACATCTTTTTTTAAACTATCAAATTTATTTGTAATGTCTACAACGCCAAAATTATAATATTTTTTATCTATTACTTTTTTATCATTTACAAATATAAGTTCAATAGAACCACCACCACCGATAAAGATACAAATATTTTTTTTGTAATTTATCTCACTATAACAACCAAGTGCTGTATAGTACGCTTCATCTGCTTGACTAACTAGCTCTATTTTATATTTATATTTGCTAAACAATTCACTATTTATATTTTCTAATTCTTGATTTGAAAGAGTCCTAAAGATACTACACCCATAAACATAAATATTTTTTGTATATTGTATGGCTTTTTCTATAACCTCATATAATTTATTTAAATCAGATGTTGCTATTTTTTTCTTATAATTTTTCTTGAATTCAATAGTTGTATTATTTTCATATATAACTTTATTATTTTCATAAATATGAGTCTTTGTATTGTTGCTGCCTATTTCTATAATTCCATATTTTTCTTTCATAGTATCCACTCCTAATATCATCATTATATCATATATAGTTATTAATTTTTAAATCTATTTTATAATTTCCAAGTTCGACCATCCCAAAGTTTAAAATTAGGATTGGGGTTCATTTTTATATTAAATAATTTAATATAATTATCTATTTCCTTTTTTGAAATGTATCCTTCTGAGTAAGGTATATTATCTTTTTCGGAAATGTAAAAATCTTTTATACCATCTATAAATGGTATTCTATCATAGATATACAAAACATCTGACATAAAGCCAACATGTTTATCATATTGCTTGGCTTTTTCTGATGTATAATTTTTTTCTATTTCTTCAATCAAAATTGAGCAATCGCCTCCATCCCAATATTTATCTTTATAATTTTTTAAACATAATACAGAAAAATTTTCTTCATTTTTAATATATTCTAAATCAACAATTATATAATAATTGTTATGTCCAATTTTTACTTTTTTCGATATTTTCATTTTCGATTTCTCCTTCTCTTTTGTTTTTGTTATTAATTTCTATATAGCAGGTTAAATAAATTATATCAATTTCTTGCGATATAGTCACTAAATTAAATAATTATAATTGATATTATAAACTATAAAATGTTATCTACATGCTTCATGCTACATAATAAGGGTAATACTATACCTTATTATGGCGAAGACTTTAGTGGCTACGCCACCAGTCTCGCTCATAAGACTATACTTTAATGTTGTGCAATGATATAGTATTTTTTTTATATTTAAAATTAATGTCTCAAAAAATTTTAAGTATTAATCTAAAATATTAAAAAATATTATATAATGTCATAATATTGAAGCATGTAGCATAATAGTTTTTCTAAATATATTTTAATATCATTAAATTCTATAAAAATTAATAATAAATGAATTTACAGTAAACGCTTATATACTTTTTAAAATCTTGTCAATTTCTTTAATGGACTTTTTATATAAATTTCTTCAATACTTTGTTTTTGAACATTTCCTAATACATATTCGTCCATTAAATCGTAAGATTGACATCCATCGTTTATTACATTACCATTTGCTGATATATATTGATATTCAATTATTAAATAAGTAGAACCTTCATATTTTTTTATTTTATAGTTTTTTTGATAATTTATT
>CAOJUX010000038.1 GCA_948444795.1 uncultured Erysipelotrichaceae bacterium
GGCCTTATAGGCCTTAGCGAAATACCACGTCTTGAAGGCGTGGATTTTTATTTTTGAAAAAAATATTATAATATCCCAAAAAATAAGGGAAAATTATGCTCTTTTTAATATTTTGTTAAAAAATGGTTGACATTTCGAAATGTTTTTAATATACTGTTAATAACAGGAGTGTAAGCTTCTGAAAAAATATAAAATTTGTTATTATCATAATATTAATAACAAATAGAAATGAGGAGAAAAAAATGAATAAACAAAAATTAAGGAAGGAACTAGAAGAATGCAAAAAGGCTTTATATATAATTGATATGAATAATGGTTTTGTTAATTTTGGTGCTATGCATAATAAAGAGTATCAAAAACTAGTTCCTGAGCAACTTAAAATGATTGAAAAATTTAGAAGAGAAGGTGAATTAGTAAACTTTGTATTAGAGGCTCATAATAAAGATGCAATAGAATTTAAAAAGTTTCCAACTCACTGTATTAAAGGAACAGCTGAAGCTAATTTAATACCAGAGCTTTTAAAGGAACAAGATAAACCTAATACTCATACATATTATAAAAATTGTATTAATGGAATATTAAGAAATCGTATTAAAAATAATATTAAAAGGATGACTAATTTAAAAGAAGTAGTATTTGAAGGAGTATGCGCTGATTTATGTGTTATGGATTTTGCTAGAACTTATGCAAGATACTTAGATGAAATAAATAAAGAGGCTAAACTATTTGTTGTAAAAAATGCTATAGATACTTTTGATGCCCCAGAACATAATAAAGATGAATGGATAGAAATAGCTTTAAAAGTTATGGCGCAAGCTGGTATTGAAGTAGTTGATAATATAGAAGAGTTAGAAGAAAGAGAATTTGAATTAAAACTTAGATAATTATTTTTTTGCCAAGTGATATTAATAAAATGATAAAAAGAAAGAAGGATAAATAAATATGAAAACATATAATAGTATAGAAAGATTACCAAGAAATTATACAATGATGAGTGATGCTTATGAGTTTACTATGAGCAGTGCTTATTATCAAAATAATAAAGAAAATAATGAAGCAGTTTTTGATGTATTTTTTAGGAAAGTACCAAATGGTGGTGGTTATGCCATTATGGCTGGTCTTGATAAAATAATATCATATATTGAAAATTTAAAATTTAGTGAGGAAGATTTAGATTATTTTAGATTTATGAATTTTCCTCTAGAATTTATTAACTATTTAAAAAACTTTAAATTTACTGGAACTATTAAAGCAGTACCTGATGGAACACCAGTATTTCCAAATGAACCTTTAGTAACTGTTAAAGCACCTCTTATAGAAGCCCAAATAATTGAAACTGCACTACTTTCAATTGTTAATGGAGCAATGGAACATGCAACTGGAGCAAGAAGAATAATCGAGGCAGTACCTAGTGAAGTTCCAGTTATGGAATTTGGAGCAAGACGGGCAGATGGAACAGAGGCAGCTATTGATGCATCAATTTATGGAATAATGGCTGGATGTGTGGGAACAAGCAATATTTTAGCAGCCCAAATGTTAGGAAAAAAAGCAATGGGAACTATGGCACATAGTTTTATAGAGTCTTTCCCTAGTGAGTTAGAAGCCTTTATTACTTATGCTAAAACTTATCCTAATAATTGTATGTTACTAGTTGATACCTATAATACTTTAAGAAGTGGCGTTATAAATGCTATTAAAACTTTTAATTATATGAAAGATGCTGGCTTACCTTTAGAAAATATTGGTATAAGAATTGATTCTGGAGATTTGGCGTATCTATCTAAAGAAGCGAGACGTATGCTAAAAAATGCTGGATTTGCAAATGCTAAAATATGTCTTAGTAATGGGTTAAACTCAAGAACAATTGAAAACCTGGTATTGCAAAAAGCAGAGTTTGATTCTCTAGGAGTTGGAGATAATATAAGTAAACCCGAAGGAAGAATGGGCTGTGTTTATAAAGAAGTTGCTTTAAATGAAAAAGGTGTATGGATGCCAAAAATTAAACTAAGCGAAGATGCTGTAAAAATAGTAAATCCAGGACGTAAAAGATTATACCGAGCATTTGATAAAGATACTCATCTTGCTATAGCTGATATAATAACAAAAGAAGGAGAAGTTATATCTAAAGATGATTTATTAATTATTAACCCAACCAATAATCTAAATCAAAAAAGAATAAATAATTTTGAACTAGTAGAACTACAAAAAACAATTTTTGAAAATGGTATTCTTGTCTATGAAGATGAAGATATTTTAAAAAAACAAAGTTATTGTAATGAACAAATGGGACTTATTTATGAAGAAGTTAAAAGAGATGAAAATCCTCATAATTACTATGTATCAGCAACTGAAGAATACGTTAAATTTAAAAATGATTTAATTGCCAAAGAAAGAAAACTTGTAAGAAATAAATAGAAAGAGTGTTAATATGAACAAAAAATATGGTTTTTATAGAGTTGGAGCTGCTGTTCCATCTCTAAAAATAAGTAATGTAAGTGAAAATGTTAAAGAAATTAAAAAAATTATGAATGAAGCTTATCAAAATGATGTATTAATTACAGTATTTCCTGAACTATCTGTAACTGGATATACTTGTGGGGATTTATTCTTAAATGAATTCTTACTTGATAAAGCATTAAAAGGTTTAATAGAACTTAAAAATTATACTAAAAAAGTTAAAGGCGTATATATTGTAGGTCTTCCGATAAAATGTGATAATCAGTTATTTAACTGTGCCGCTATAATTGAAGATGGTAAAATACTGGGAATTGTGCCCAAAACTTATATACCAAATTATAGTGAGTTTTATGAAAAACGTTGGTTTAGTAGTTCAGTTAATAAAATAAGTGAAGATATAGAAATAGATGGGGATAAAGTGCCTTTTAAAACTAATATAATATTTGAAATGAAGGGCGATAAAAGATGTACTTTTGGAGTAGAAATATGTGAAGATTTATGGAGTCTTTACCCTCCAAGTCTTAATCTTTCAGAAAAAGGTGCTAAGATGATTTTTAATCTATCAGCTTCTAATGAAATAGTGGGCAAAGATGACTATCGTAAGAATTTAGTAAAAAGTCAATCAGAAAGAACTATAAGTGCTTATATTTATGCTTCGAGTGGGACAAATGAATCTACTACTGATTTGGTTTTTTCGGGAGCCTCTTATATATATGAAAATGGTCATCTTCTTAGTAAAAATAAAAGATATGATTTTGATTCTAACTTAATTTATAATGATGTTGATTTAGCAAGAATAGAAGCTATGCGTTTTAGAAATACTTCTTTTATGCAAATTATTAAAGATAAGGATTATGATAAAGTTTATTTTAAAGGATATCAAACAAATAATGAACTATTTAGGAAATATTCACCATCTCCTTTTGTACCTAAATCTAGTTTAAATAGAGATGAAAGGTGTGAAGAAGTGTTGAATATTCAAGCTTATGGACTTGCAAAACGCCTTAAGGCTACTGGCATAAAAAAATGTGTAGTAGGTATTTCAGGAGGACTTGATTCTACTCTTGCTTTTCTTGCAATAGTTAAAGCTTTTGATATTTTAGGCTTAGATCATAAAGATATTTATGGAATAACTATGCCAGGATTTGGGACAACAAATAGAACATATAATAATTCATGTAAGTTTGTAAAACTTTTTGGGGCCACTTTAAAAGAGATTGATATAAAAGATGCTTGCCTTAAACATTTTAAGGATATAAATCATGATCCTAAGAAATTAGATGTTACTTATGAGAATGTTCAGGCTAGAGAAAGAACTCAAATACTTATGGATTATGCTGGTAGTGTAGGAGGACTTGTTGTTGGCACTGGAGATTTATCAGAACTTATACTTGGATGGTGTACTTATAATGGCGATCATATGAGTATGTATGCAGTAAATTCATCAATTCCCAAAACATTAGTTAAATATTTAGTTTCTTTCTATGCTAAAAAAGAGACTAATTTAGAAAGAAAAAACATCATTAATGATATTTTAGAAACTCCAGTTTCTCCAGAACTATTACCACCAAGTAGTAAAGATGAAATACTACAGCAAACTGAGAATATTGTAGGACCATATATATTACATGATTTCTTTATTTATCATTTTTTAAGATATGGAGCAAGTCCAGAGAAACTTAAATTTTTAGCAACCCTTACTTTTAAAGATAGTTTTAGTAGTGAGGAAATAGATAAATGGCTTAAGTTTTTTATAAAAAGATTTTTTACACAAGCCTTTAAAAGAAGTTGTCTTCCTGATGGACCAAAGGTTGGTACTATAAGTGTATCACCAAGAGGAGATCTTCGAATGCCAAGTGATGCAAGTTTTACAGACTGGCTGTAAAAATATTGATACGATGGAGGAATAAATTATGAGTAAATTAAAATTAGTTGTTTTAAAAAGCGCTAAAGATTTAGGAGATAAAGTAAATAAAAATTTAAAAAAATTAAATAAAACAGATAAAAATTATAAAGTTGATATACTTGAAGCGCGCTTTAGTAATGGCGAAGGAAAAATTAAAATAAATGAATCTGTTAACAATAGTGATATTTATATTCTGAGCGATGTTGGTAATTATAGTGTTAGCTATGAAATGAGAGGCAAAGAGCATTTTATGAGCCCTGATGAGCATTTTGAGGATATAAAAAGAGTAATTGCAGCAGCTAGTGGTCATGCTAAAAAAATTAATGTAATAATGCCGCTTTTATATGAATCACGTCAACATAAAAGAAGAGGAAATGAATCTTTAGATTGTGCTATTTCTCTGCAAGAACTTGAAATCATTGGAGCTAATAATATTATTACATTTGATGCTCATGATCCAAGTATATGTAATGCGATTCCTCGACTTCCTTTTGAAAATTTTTATCCCACTCATATAATATTAAATAGTCTTTTAAATTCTGTAGATATTAATAATATACTTGTTATAAGTCCTGATATGGGGGCGATGGAAAGAGCAAGATATTATGCTGAAATGTTAGGATGTAATGTGGGAGCTTTTTATAAAAGAAGAGATTTAACTAAAATAGTAAATGGTAAAAATCCTATTATAGAGCATATGTATATGGGAGATGATCCTAAAGGAAAAGATGTAATTGTAGTAGATGATATGATAGCATCAGGAACATCAATGATAGAAGTTGCTGATGCTTTAAGAAAAAAAGGGGCTAGAAATATTTATTTGGTTGCTACTTTTGCGCTTTTTACAGAAGGAGTGGATGTATTTATCAAAGCTTATAAAAAGGGTTTATTTACTAAGGTTTATTCTACTAATTTATCTTATGTGCCAAAAATTCTTAAAAATGAAGATTGGTTTATAGATGTTGATTGTTCTTTATATTTAGCAGAAATAATTAATACTTTAAATAAAAATGAGGATATAGAAAAGTTATGGAATATAAAGCTTTCAAAATAGGTATTTTTGGAGGGAGTTTTAATCCCCCTCATAAAATGCATGAAAAAATAGCTAAATATTTAATAGATAAAAAATATTTAGATAAATTAATTTTTGTTCCAACTGGAGATAAATATAAATATAAAAATAATTTGATTCTTGCTAGACATAGATATAATATGCTTAAACTTATTACGGATAAAGATAAAAACTTAGAAGTGTCAAATTATGAATTAAAGAAAAAAGTTATATATACTTATGAAACTTTAACTTATTTTCAAAATAAATATAAAGATAGAGAAATATATTTTATATGTGGACTTGATAATTTATCGTTTATTGATACTTGGAAAAACGCTAAATATATATTAGAAAATTTTAAAGTACTAGTTATAAGAAGAAGAGGGGATAATTTATCTAACATTTTAGATAAACTTAAAGATTATGCAGATAATATTATAGTGATTGATTTAAAAGAAGAGAATATATCTTCTACAAAGATAAGAAATAATATAAAAATTTTTAGTAATTTACTTGATGAAGATGTGTTAAAATATATAGAGAAAAATAATTTATATAAGGAGCAATAAAAATGTTTGAAGAAATAATAAAAATATTGACAGAAAGAAAAGAAAAAGTATCTACAATGGAATCTTGTACAGGAGGAGCTTTAGCGTCTGAAATAACTAATTATAAAGGAGCAAGTAGTATTTTAAATTATTCTGCTGTGACTTATTCTAATTCTTTTAAGATTAAAATGGGAGTAAAGAAAGATATAATTGATAAATATTCAGTGTATTCTATAGAAACGGCTAAAAGTATGGCAAAAAGTATTAGTGATTTTGCGAACTCTAATTATGGAATTGGAATTACTGGTAAATTAACTTGTGAAGATCCATCAAATCCTGTAGGAGCAGATGATGAAGTATTTATTGCGGTTTATGATAAAAATAATAATAAGTTTTGGGAATATAAAATAAATATATCTAGTATTAAAACTAGAAAAGAAAATAAAGAGGAAATAGTAGATTTTATTGGAAAAAAATTCTTAAATATTATAAAATAGTTATGAGGTGCTATTATGTATAAAAGTGAAGAAGAATTTTTGAAAAATTATAATCCAGATGAATATAAAAAGATGAGTGTTACTACTGATATTTTAGTTTTGAGTGTATCAAGTTATGAAAATAATAATTATCGTAAAACAGATGAAAAACATATGTCGGTATTACTTGTTAAAAGAAAAGATTTTCCATTTAAAGATAAATGGTGTTTTCCTGGAGGATTTTTATTATATGATGAAAATTTAGATGAAGCTCCAATAAGAATTTTAAAAGACGAGACTAATTTAGATGATATTTATCTAGAACAATTATATACTTATGGAGATACTAAAAGAGATCCTAGAATGAGGGTATTATCTACTTCTTATATGGCACTCATTGATAAATCTAGACTTTCTAAAAAATTAAAAGAAAATGCGGCTTGGTTTGATATTAAAATTTTAGAAGAAGATAATATAGTAGATATTTATTTATCTAATGATATAGATAATATTCATGTTAAACTAAAGAAAGTTTTAAGAGAGAAAACTACAGATAGATATGATTTTGAAATTCTTGAAAATAAAGATTTAGCTTTTGATCATGCTAAAGTATTATTAAGTGGAATAGAAAGACTTAAAAATAAAGTTAATTATACAGATATTGTTTTTAATATGATGCCAGAATATTTTACTTTAGGAGAATTACAAACAGTTTATGAAGTAATACTTAATAAAAAACTTTTAGATCCAGCTTTTAGAAGAATTATTGGTCCTAAAGTTGTTAAGACAGATAAAATTAAAAAAGGTGAAGGACATAGACCTTCTGTATTATTTAAATATAAGAAATAATTTTTAAAAAAATGTTATGAAATATATGATATAAATAGAAAAGAATTTATAAGAAGTATTAATTTATAATATGCTTTTATTTTTTATAAATTCTTTATATATTTTGGTTAAAGCTCTTTTTTCTATTCGAGATACATAGCTTCTAGAAATATGCATTGATTCTGCTATCTCTTTTTGAGTTTGTTCTTTTTGATTTAACAAACCATATCTTTTAATGATTATTTCTTGCTCTCTTTTGGTTAAAAAATTTAAATATTTGTTAAGCATTTCTATATTTTCTTTGGTATGAACAACTTCAGAGAAATCTTTAGTATTGTCTTTTAAAACATCAATTAAATTTATTTCATTACCATCTTTATCATATCCAATAGAATCATTTAAAGAAACATCTTTTTGATTTTTTTTATTACTTCTAAAATACATTAATATTTCATTTTCTATACATCTTGCTGCGTAAGTGGTTATTTTAGTTTTTTTGCTATCGTTGTAAGAATCTATTCCTTTAATTAGCCCAATAGTACCAATACTTATTAGATCATCTTGAGTAGTATTTTTGGCATCAAATTTTTTAACTATATGTGCAACTAAACGAAGATTTCTTTCGATAAGTAAGTTTCTGGCTTCAACGCTTCCGCTTTGCATTTTTTTAATAGCTTCTTTTTCTTCGTCATCACTTAAAGGTTCTGGAAATACTGTATTAGAATAACTACCTGTAAAAAACATCATGTCTTTAATAATATTTAACAAATTAAAAAACATATTACACTTCCTTAATTAAATATATTTTTTTTTGGAGTTTTTATGTTGAACTTTGAAAAGCGCTTGAATAAAATAATTAGGTATGATAATCTAAATATTAGAAAAAAGGAGCTAAATTTTATGGAAAAATTAAGAAGTATATGTATTATTTATGAAAGAAATGATTCTTTTGAAGCTTATTATATAAAAGAATTTTTTAAACTAGCTGGTTTTTCAGTTGGAGAATATAAATATGGAAGTAAATACAATATTTTTAAAGTTGAAAATAACTGTAATTTTGATATTATTGTTAATTTAAATGGTGCTATGCCAGCAAGTGAAGTAGAAGCTTTAAAAGAAAATAATGAACTATTAATTTATTCTAAAAATATTTTAAAGGATGAACCAAATTCAGAAAATAAGCTACTGGATGAACTAATAAATGATATAACAAAAGATGTAAATGCTGGGGGGGGTCTCCATTGTTTTTAAAAAATTGTTTAAAATTTATGCAGAAAATCATATGGTGGATTTATTATATGATTATACATCCATACTCTATCAAAAGATGATGAGTATTTTTCCATATAATGCTAATCAACGTTTAGAAAATGTTTTGGGAGAACTTGATGAATCTATAGATTTTAAAGAAACACCTGGAACTGAGTATGCTCTTTATGCTAAGTATCTATGTCAGAAAATGATTAATGATAATTTGCATGACCAGGAGTGTATGGAACGCTATAAAATTGGTGATTTGCTCAATGAAATAGATAATATATATACTTTCGACAAAGGATTTTATAAAGCAGACTATCTTAAGAGTATTGTAGCAAATCAAAGCACTATGTATAACACTCAGCCAAGATTTTTATATGAGAACTGTATAAGAAGATGTAATGTAAATGTATGTAAAAGTAATTTTTATTATTCACTTGGAAAATGGAACGAAAAACATAAAAGACCAGTTGAAGCTTTAAAAGCTTTTCGTGATTCATATAGGCTTGATCCTAATAATGTTAAAGCTATTTTTAAACTTGCTATAGAAAGAAAGAGGAATAAAGAGTATGAATATGCCAAAAACTTTTTGCAGGAGATTTTAGATACATGTCCAGATTTTGTAGAACTAGGCAATATGCCCCTGCAGGATATTGAATTTTGGTACAAATCAATAATGCTTTTTTCTTTGCTAATTGATAGCCATTTTAAAGGAGAGTGGGAAGAAGATGCACAGAAATTTTTGAATTTTGTCGATCCCAAACAAAACATTACCGAAATACCAAATAAATATTTTATTAAAAGAATGTATTATGATGATGAATATATAAAGGCAGTACTTGATGCTATGAGATGTAGGGTTGATTCGTTACACGAAAGATAAGTATTTTTATTAAAAAAGGAATTATAAAATTTTAAAATGAAAAAAAACAAATAGAAAAAATTCATTTTTTTAAAAATTATTTTATGTTATTGTTATAGTTTTAAAAAAATGATATACTTTTTTTGTGGTGGTTAAAGATGGATAAATTTATTCCTGATATTTATCAAAAAAGTGTTTTTGATATTAATTATGATAGTTTAAAATCTCGTGGTATTAAGTGCTTATTATTTGATTTAGATAATACAATAGCACCTTTAAATATTCCAGTACCTGATAAAGAAATAAAAGAATTATTTTCTCATTTGCAAATAAAAGGATTCAAATTAATTATTATTTCTAATGCGTTAAAATCTCGCGTTGAGCCTTTTAAAGAAAAATTAAATGTTGATTCATCTTTTAAAGCACATAAACCATCTTCTAAGAAGTATAAAAAGATAATGGAAATTTATGATTATAAAATTACTGAAATAGCATGTATTGGGGATCAAATATTTACTGATATATATGGGGCTAATAAAATGGGGTTTACCAGTATACTTGTTAATCCAATTAGTAATAAAGATTATCCATGGACTTATATGTTACGTTTTTTAGAAAAAAAATTATTTAAAAATTTAGATAAAAAAGGCTTGTTTAAAGTGGGGGAGTATTATGATTAAATGTAGGGGTTGTGGAAGTGATCTTCAATATTTAGATCAAAGTAAGATTGGTTATATTCCTAAAAATAAATTTAATGAAGCTAAATTATGTGAAAGATGTTTTAAATTGATAAATTATAATACTTTAAAAGAAGTAGATTTGAAAGATAATTCTTATGTTATAAATAAAATAAAAAGTAATGATTTTGTATTTTTTTTGATAGATTTTCTAAATATTAATGAAGAAGTAATTAATACTTATAAAAAAATAAAAGCCAAGAAATTTTTAATAATAAGCAAAGCTGATTATATACCCAAATATATAAATAAAGATAATATAAAAAAATGGCTTATAAATTATTATGAGATAAAAGATTATATTATATTTTTGAGTACTTTAAAAGAGTTTAATATAAATTTTATTATGAATATTATGGAAGATAGAGAAATTTTTAAAGCTTACTTAGTAGGATATACAAATACAGGGAAAAGTACTTTTATAAATAAAATAACAAATAATAAAATAACTACGAGTTTTATGCCTAATACTACCATAGATTTTATTAAAATTGATTTAGGAAATAATAAAATATTATTGGATACTCCAGGATTTCAGTATAAAAATCCTATTTATAAAGAAAATTTAGGTTTAATAAAAAAAATTAATCCAAAAAAATTTTTGAAGCCAATTACTTTTCAACTTAAAGAAAGTGCTAGTATAGTTATAGAAAATATTATCAGAATTGAAAATAAAAGTCTTAAATGTAATATGACAATGTACATATCAAATTTATTAAAATATGAAAAAATATATAGTAAGAATGATAGATTAAAAAATTTAAAATTAATAAATATAAATATTAAAAAAAATTATGATTTGGTTATTAAAGGCATTGGTTTTATTAATTTTAAAAATAATTGTATTTTAAATATATATATAAATAATAAAGAAAATATAGAAGTTAGAAAATCTTTTTTTGGAGGGTAGTAAATGAGCAAAATAAAGATAATGAGCAAGTCACTAGCAAATAAAATAGCTGCTGGAGAAGTTGTTGAAAAAATATCAAGTGTAGTTAAAGAACTTGTTGAGAATAGCTTAGATGCTCAAGCTACAAATATAAATATTTTTTTAGTTGATAGCGGTTTTAAAAGTATAGAAGTTATTGATAATGGTATAGGGATGGATAAAGAAGATGCTCATATGTGCTTTATCCCCCATGCGACAAGTAAACTTATTCATGAAGATGATTTATTTTTTATTGATACATTAGGATTTAGAGGTGAAGCTTTAGCTTCTATTGCTAGCGTTTCTAAAGTGATTTTGAAAACAAGTAATAAAGATATGGGTTCTTTAGTTAAAATAAATGGAGGAATTATAGAAAATGAAAATAGTAGTGATTTAAGAGAAGGTACTAGTATTATAGTAAGTGATTTATTTTATAATACTCCGGCAAGACTTAAATATTTAAAAAGTGAAGCAAGTGAGCTTGCAAGTTGTGTTTCTTTGATTGAACGTTTGGCACTCTCTTTTCCAAATGTTTCATTTACGCTTAAAAATAATGATAAAATCTTAATAAAAACAAGTGGAAGTAATAATCTTCATAAATGTATTCATGAAATATATGGTCTTAATATTTCTAGTAAAATGATTGAAATAAAAGCATGTTCCGATGATTTTGATTTAGATGGATATATTTGTAAACCAGAGATTTTAAAATCTAATAAGAATCATTTTATAACTATTGTAAATGATAGAGTTGTTAAAAATTATGATATTAATCGGGCAATAAATGATGCTTATTATACTTATAAACCAGATACTAAATTTCCTATAGTAGTTTTAAAAATAAATACAGACCCAACTTTAATAGATGTAAATATTCATCCCACAAAACAAGATATAAAAATAACAAAAATAAATGTACTATATGATTTAATATATAATACGATAAAAGATGCACTTTATAAGACTCTTCTTATTCCTGATGCGATAAAAAAACCAGAATATAATGAAATTAAAGATAATTATATAGAGAATTTTATTAAAGAAGAAGAGAGAAAAGAAGATGCATATGAAACTAGTAATCAAGTTAGTTTTGATTTATCGGTAAATGAAGATAAAGAACCAGTTATAGTAAATGAAGAGTTAAAAAAATTAGTTTTATATCCAGTTGGTGTTGCTTTAGGGACCTATATTATTGCTCAAAATGAAGAAGGAGTTTATTTAATCGATCAACATGCTGCTCAAGAAAGAATAAATTATGAAAAGTATTTAAATGCTTTGAAGAAAAAAGAAATTAGTGTTATAGATTCTCTATTTCCTGTTACTGTGGAACTTTCTAATAGTGAATTTTTAATAGTTAAAAATAATTTGAAAGTTCTTACTGATATTGGTTTTAATGTAGAGGAATTTGGTGTAAATACTTTTATTTTTAAAAGTCACCCAACATGGCTTAAAGAAGGCTATGAAGAAGAACAAGTAAGAAAAATAGTTGATATTATGATTTCTACTGGAGGAACATTTGATCCAGTTAAGTTTAATGAACATATTGCTATTACTTTAGCATGTAAAATGAGTATTAAAGCTAATATGAGAATTAGTATGGATGCAGTAGAAGAGTTACTATCTGAACTTGTAGTTTGTGATAATCCTTATAATTGCCCTCATGGAAGACCTACTATTATAAAGTTTTCTATATATGATTTGGAACGAATGTTTAAAAGAGTAATGAATTAGGAGAATTTCCATATGAAAGAAATAATAATATTTTTAAAAAAATATCTTAAGAAAGAGAAAAAACTAATATTTATAGCTATTACTTTAACTTTGATAGAAAGTTTGCTAAGTTTATGTTATGGGTATTTGTCTGGTCTTGCTATAAGTAAAGTGACAGAAGGTTTGTTTAGTATAGGAATAGTAATTCTTTTAATTAATTTGATTATTTATGTTGTTAATAGTACTATTTTTAGTAGGCTTAGCCAAATAATATCAACGAAAGCTAGTTTAAGTGTTATGAAAGATATAAATTATGATTTATTTTCTAAAATATTAAGACTTCCTACTCGTGCTTTTGAAGAAAAATCAAATGGTGAATATATTAATAGAATTACTAATGATTCAGAAGATATAACAAATTCAATAGCAAGTTTAATTAAGATTATAATAAGAGCTCTGGTTTGTTTAATAATATTTATTTATGCAACAATGAATTCTTTAATAGTTGGTATTGAAATAGTTTTTTTTCTATTAATATTCTATAAAATAACTAAAGTTTATAACCCCAAATTAAAATCCTTACAGAAAGAAATAAAAAAAGAAAATGATTTTTACATTGCAAGAGTGAGTGAAACAATAAGAGGAATGAGAGAAATTAGAGCTCTTGGTATAAATAAAAATATTTTAAAAGATATAAAAGAAATAGTACAAATATTGTTTAAAAAAAGAAATAAAACTATAAAGTTTGAACATGATTATTATGCTTTAATGGATATTTTGAGTGAAACTTTAATTACAGTTATTTATATTACGTGTATTATTAATATTTTTCTTAGTAGAGGAACATTAACTTTCTTAATTGCAATGACTTATTATGTTTATAATTTTATGAATTTAGTTAATAGCTATGCTTCTTTTTCTGCAAGTTTTCAAAAATTAAAAATATCTGTTGGGCGTATTTATGAAATTATAAATAATAAATTATATGAAGATGTTAAGTTTGGTGATTTTGACAATAAAAATATTTTTGGAAATATAGAGTTTAATAATGTTTCGTTTAATTATCATGATAATAAACATAAGGTTTTGGACAATTTTAATTTAAAAGTTAATTCTAATAGTAAAATTGCTATTATTGGTAAAAGCGGTCAAGGAAAAAGTACAATATTTAATTTATTATTACGTTATTTTGATGCTACAAGTGGTAATATTTTAATAGATAATATCAATATTAAAGATTACAATGAAGATAGTCTAAGAAGTAATATTAGTATTATTCGCCAAGATCCATTTTTGTTTAATCGAAGTATTATTGAAAATTTTTATATGGTTAATCCTAAAATAAAGTTGAAAAATGTTAGAGCTTATTGTAAAAAAGCGGGGATAGATGATTATATTATGTCTTTGCCTAATAAATATAATACTAAGATTGGTGAGGATGGTATAAATTTAAGTGGAGGTCAAAAGCAAAGAATTGCAATAGCTAGAGCCCTTTCTAAAAATAGTAAAATAATTCTTTTTGATGAGGCAACTAGTAGTCTTGATAATGAGTCGCAAAAGCATGTTATCGATGTTATAAATGATATTAGTAAAGATCATACTATTATTACTATTGCTCATAGATTATCTACAATAATTGATGCTGATGCTATTTATGTTATGGAAAATGGGAGTATTGTTGCATCAGGCACTCATAAGGAATTGCTAAAAAATAATAAAATTTATCAAGATTTATATGAAAATCAGAATTGAGATATAAATATTATTATATATAAAATAAAATATTAGAATTTAAGAATAATAAGCTTATATCTCATTAATTAAAAAACTTGTATAGAAAAAAATAATATGATAATATGTATGTAGATGAAGGAAACTTCATAAAATAAAAATGTGTTAGA
>CAOJUX010000039.1 GCA_948444795.1 uncultured Erysipelotrichaceae bacterium
TATTTGAAACAAGTAAAACATTTAATATACTAGAAGGAAAAGTGCCAAACTTTACTAAAGGAGATATAACTCTAGCAGTACTTGTGGATGGAGTAAAACAAGAAGAGTTTCCCGATAAAAATGGATATAAATATGTAGATTATGAATGCAATAATGATGCAATAGTAGATGTAACATATGATAATGAAAAATCAAAATGGAAGGTAAATCTATCAACCACTGATCCCACAATATGTACATTAAAATTTGAAACAAAAAATGAATATGAAGAAGAAATACTAGCAGGATCATATCCAGTAGTAAAAGAAGGATTAATACCTGTTACCATAGCAAATGATGGAACAGTTACAAAAGCAAATCTAAAAGATAAATGGTATTCTTATAAAGAAAGTAACTGGGCCAATGCGGTAATATTAAATGGAATAGATAATTACTCAGTAGGTCAAGTAATACCAGAAGATGCAATAGAATCATACTTTGTATGGATACCAAAGTATAGATATAAGTTATTTA
Organism: uncultured Erysipelotrichaceae bacterium; assembly: GCA_948444795.1. Lineage (GTDB taxonomy): Bacteria > Bacillota_I > Bacilli_A > RF39 > UBA660 > MGBC108787. The sequence goes on from CAOJUX010000039.1 coordinate 514, forward strand.
ATGTAGAGGGTAATAGTATTCCAGCTCAAGAAATAGAGATAGAAATAGGAGATTATAATACAGTTGATTCAGAAACAGAGTGTAAAGCCACAAATAAAAGTGGAGATAATGGAACATGTGAAAATGGCAAATGGATGACGCATCCAGCCTTTACATCACTTGATGTAACAGGAATATGGGTAGGAAAGTTTGAAGCAACAGGAAGTACATCAGCTTTAACAGTAAAACCAAATGTAACAAGTTTAAGAGGTATAGATGGAAGTACTATGTATAATACTAGTTTTAACTATAAAAGAAGTTTAGACTCCCATATGATGAAGAATACTGAATGGGGAGCTATGGCCTATCTTACAAATAGTAAATACGGAAAAGGAAATAATGAAGTATGGATAAATAATAGTAGTACGTATATAACAGGATGTACAGGAGAGACTGTATCAGCATCTCCTGTTAATAATTGTACTTATCCTTATCCCAATACAAATAATGATAATAGAACCGTATTTCAAGGAAGTACTACTAATAACATAAGTGGAATATATGATATAGCAGGTGGTGCTTATGAATATGTAATGGGAAATTACAATAATACAGCAGGATCATCAGGTTTAACACCAACAAGTATAGATAATAGATATAAAGATATATATACAGGAGATAATGCATCAAATAAAATTTTAGGAGATGCCACAGGAGAAGCCCAAGGATGGAACTCTGACTACGCTGGTTTTGTTGACTTTAGCAGTCCTTATTTCATACGAGGTAGCCGTTGTAGTGATACAATTTCTGCGGGTGTGTTCAGTTCTAACAGCAGCGTTGGAAGTGGTTATGCTCATGTAAGTTTCCGAATGGTCTTATCTCCAATTAAGTAAAAAAAATAAAACTTTGTAATTAAAGTTTTATTTTTTATTTTTATTTGCTGTTGCACTTGTTAATGCATTTTGAATATAATTTGCATATTGTTTTTGAATTTCACTATCATTAATATCAATACCATATTCTTTTCTTAAATTTTGTAAAGCTTTGATAGAAATTGTTGCATCATCTTGTAATTTGTTTTTAGATAAAGTATCAATAATAGTATCTTTTACATCATCTAAATTCGCTTTTTCTTTTTGATCTTCTCTTAAGATAACATGGTAACCAAGTTCAGTAGTAATAACTTCAGTTGAAAATTCTCCATTTTTTAATTTAAATGCATTTTTAATTATTTCATCATAACTTGAAGATAAAGTACCATTATTAATATATCCTAAAGAACCACCATCGTTTTTAGTAGATTCATCCTCACTATATTCTTTAGCAAGCTCTGTAAAAGTATTTTTTATATCATTACTTTCTTTTAATTTGGCAATAACAGTATTAATTCTTTCTTTAGCTTCATCTTCTGCCTTTTTCTTATCTTCATCACTTGAATCACTACTTACATTTGGAGATATTAAAATATGATCTACTAAAACATCACCATAAATACTATCTTTATAATATTTTTCAATATCTTTGTCAGTTATTTCACTTTTGGCATAATCTTCAATAGCTAAATTTTGTAAATAGCTAATATAAACATAATCTTCATAAGCTTCAACTGTAGAATAAGATGTATAATTTTGAATAGCAGAAAGCAAATCATCTTTATAATTTTCTTTCAAAGATTTCATAGTAGATTCTTTATAACTTTTTGCATCTTCAAGTTGATCTTTATATTTATCTTCTAATATTTTTTTATCAACCATATTAATTAGAGACTCTAAAGCATAATTATTTTTAAGATCATTATACAAATCATTAGCACTAATCATAGTACCATTAGAAAATGTAACAACTGCTTCATCTCCATTTGATAATTTTGGAATTTCTTTTCCACAGCCAGCAAGCATTAACGCAGCAATAGCAAGTCCAGCAATTTTTTTCTTCATGTTTATCCTCCTTAAACATTAATTATTATATCTAATTCTCAAATAAAATACAAGAATAACACTCACCAAACCATAAATTTACCATACAATATTAATGAAAAGACAAATAAAGGAGGAATGAATTATGAATAATTGTGGATGTAATAATGGACTAGGTCCAGCTATCATACTTGTATTATTTATCTTACTTATAATCATTGTAGGGGCTTTCATATAGTCTTTAATTAAGGAGGTGTCCATATATGGCATGTTGTAATAAAAACAACAATAATAATAACTGTAATGGGATAAATGGAGCTTTTGTAATTTTAATATTATTTATTTTACTTGCAATTATCCTAGGTGGAGTTATTTGTTAAAAGGAGGATGAACCTTCTTTTTTTCTTGCTTTATAATATATTTTAATATATAATACTAATAGTTTTAAGGAGGTGTTATCTTACATGGCAAAAAATTTAAATAGAGTATTTTTTGGTCTTAAGTGTACAGAATGTGGATATCAAAGAAGACCTAAAATAAAAAACAAAAAAAATACTCCAGATAAAATGGAAATGAATAAATATTGTCCAAAATGCAATAAAACAACAGTTTTTAAAGAATGCAAATTAGGTAAATAGAAAGGAAAAATTTATGAACGTAAATGTAAATGATATAAAAAATGGAATGACTATAATGGTTGATGGCTTTCCATGCGTGGTACAAGAGTTCTCTCATGTAAAACCAGGTAAAGGTGCTGCTTTTGTTAAAATGAAATTAAAAAATTTAAAAACTGGATCTATCACTGAAGTTTCATTTAATTCAGGGACTAAAGTTGATAAAGCACATATAACCAAATCACCAATGCAATACTTATATGATTCTGGAGATAATTATGTATTTATGAATACATCAAGTTATGAACAACTAGAAATACCTAAAGATACTTTAGGAGATGATATTAAATTTTTAAAAGAAAACTTAGAAATCTTAATAGATTTTTATGAAGGTGAAATAATTGGTATAACACTTCCTGAAAAAATTGAATTTGAAGTTATTGAAACTGAACCAGCTGTAAAAGGAAATACTACTAATAATGCTATGAAAGATGCAAAATTAGAAACTGGTTATACTGTTAAAGTTCCATTATTTATTGAAACTGGAGAAAAAATTATAATATCTACTAAAGATGGTAAATATTCAAGCAGAGCATAAAATTTAAGTAAAATTTGAAAAAAATAAAGGAAAAGTATTTACTTTTCTTTTTATTTTATGTAATATAATGGTAGGCAGTGGTATATGGTGGTAGAAAGTGGGGGATAAGAAATGTATATGGGAGAATATCATCATAATATTGATGATAAATCTAGACTTGTGTTACCTAGTAAATTTCGTACTTTACTTGGCGAAGAATTTATTATAACACGAGGATTAGAAAAGTGTTTATACGTTTATTCTATTGCGGAATGGAAAAAACTAGAAAATCAATTAAAAACTCTACCTTTTACTAAGAAAGATGCCCGTACATTTATAAGAACTTTCTTTTCTGGTGCCACTGAATGCGAGTTTGATCGCCAAGGTAGAACTTGTATTGCATCCCCACTCGTTGACTATGCCGATTTAACTAAAGAATGTGTTATAATCGGCGCCAACGATCGTATTGAAATTTGGTCTAAAAATAAATGGGATGAATTTATGGATGAAAATAGTGACAAGATTTCTGATATTGCTGAGGGTTTATTTGAGGGGATTATATAGTGAAACATTATAGTGTTTTAAGAAAAGAATCAATTGATGGTTTAAATATTAAAGAAGATGGTATTTATGTTGATGCCACTTTAGGATATGCCGGTCATAGTAGAAAAATTTTAGAAAAATTAACAAGTGGTTTTCTATATGCTTTTGATAGTGATAAAGAAGCTATTAAATACTCAGAAAATAAACTAAAAGCAATTAGTAATAACTATAAAATAATCCATAGTAATTTTGCTTTTTTAAAAGAAGAATTAGTAAAACAAAACGTAAATAAAATTGATGGAATAATATTTGATTTAGGTTTATCTAGTCCACAAATTGATAACCAAGATCGTGGCTTTTCATTTATGAAAAATGCTCCTCTTGATATGCGTATGAATAAAGAAAATAAACTAAATGCAAGAGAAGTAATTAATAATTATTCTTATGAAAAGCTTGTAAATATATTCTATTCTTATGGAGAAGAAGCTAAAAGTAAATTTATTGCAAGAAAGATATGTGAAGAAAGAAAAAATAAAGAAATAACTACAACCAAAGAATTAGTAGATATTATTAGAAAAAGTGTTGGTGAAAAATATTTTAACTTAAAACACCCAGAAAGACAAATATTTCAAGCAATTCGTATTGAGGTAAATAATGAAATTGAGTATTTAAAAAAAGCTTTACCAGATGCAATAGATATGCTTGCTAAAGAAGGTAGAATTTGCGTTATAAGTTTCCATTCTTTAGAAGATAGAATAGTAAAAAAATTGTTCAAAGAAAAAAGTGAAGTAAATGAAATTGTTAAAGGACTTCCAGATATTCCCAAAGAATATGCTCCTTCAATTAAATTAATAAATAAAAAAGTAATACTTCCCACAGAGGAAGAAATTATAAATAATAGTCGTAGTAAAAGTGCTAAATTAAGAATAGGAGAAAAATTATGAAAAAAAATAAAGGTAAGAAAATTAAAATATTAAAAGGTGAAAAGTTATTATACATAATTTTAGTTTTACTTGTTATAGCTCTTCCAATCTCTAGTGTGTTTACAAAGGCTATTTTATCAGAAACAAATATAACCGTAGAAAAATTAAAAAATTCTATTACTAAGCAATCAAATAAAAATGACAGTTTAAGCATGCAAATAAATGAACTTGCTAGTTTAGATAAAATTCAAGAAGTTGCAAAAGATAATGGATTGTCTTATAATAATGATAATATTAAAGTAATAAACAATAATAGGTAAGGAGACTAGTCTATGAAAAGAAAAAGAAGCATAAAACTTAATTTGAAATTAACAATGCTTTTAGTTTCTTTTTTATTTTGTTTAATAATTAGCAAATTACTGTTTGTATCTGTTTCTAATAATGTTGATAATATTGATTTGGCGGCATTTGCTAGTAATCGTAATACAGAAGAAAAAACTTTATATGCTACTAGAGGAACTATATATGACAAAAATGGGGAAATACTTGCTTTTAATACTAATTCTTACACTGTAATTGCCTATTTATCTAGTAAACGTACTACAGATGAAAATAAACCAGAACATGTAGTAGATAAACAAAAAACTGCTGAAGTACTTGCTCCAATTTTAGAAAAAAGTGAAGAAGATATTTTTAGTTTATTAAATAGAGAAAATTTATACCAGATAGAACTAAAAAGGGGAGTAAGTGAGCTAGTTAAAAATGAAATAGTAGCCCTTGATCTGCCTGGTATTGGATTTGAACTAGGTTATAAAAGAAGTTATCCTTTAGGTGATTATGCCTCATATATTATTGGCTATGCCCGAAAAAACGATGAAGGCGAAATAAAAGGAGAAATGGGTATTGAAAGCTATTTTAATGATACGTTAAAAGGCAAAAATGGTTGGCGAAAATATCAAAAAGATGCTTTTGGATATCAAATTCCCAATACGCCAGTATATGAGGAAGATGCTAAAAGTGGAAATAATATTTATTTGACTTTAGATCAAAATATTCAATTAATTGTTGAAAATGCTATTAATACTCTTGAAAATAAGTATAAATTTAATTGGGCTACAGTATCAGTAATGGATGCTAAAACTGGTGCTATTTTAGGTAGTGCTAGTACACCATCTTTTAACTTGAATACTTTAGATGGTCTAGAAAGCTACTTAAATCCTCTCACAAGTTATCAATATGAACCTGGTTCTACTATGAAAATATTTTCTTTTTTAAAAGCTCTAGAAGAAGGTATATACAAGGGAAGCGATTCTTACATGTCTGGTACTATTACTTTAGCAGATGGCACTAAAATAAAAGACTTTAACAATACTGGATGGGGAGTAATTGATTATGATACTGGATTTGCATATTCTTCTAATGTTGCTGCAACTAAATTAGCATTAAAAATAGGAAGTAAAAAATTAAAAGAATTTTATGAAACTTTAGGATTTGGCAAAAAAACTAATATAGAATTGCCTGGAGAGTTAGAAGGGCAAATAAATTTTAATTATGAAAGTGAACTTGCTAATGCTTCCTTTGGTCAAGGTATAACTGTGACCCCAATTCAGATGTTACAAGCTTTAACTATTATTGCAAATGATGGAGTTATGTTAAAACCATATATAGTAGATAAAATTACTGATGATAATGGTAATATTATTGAAGAGGGCAAAAAAACTGAATTAGGTACTGTCGCTAAAAAAGAAAATATTGATAAAATAAGAGAATTAATGCACAAAATGGTTTATGATGGTTTTGAAACTAGTAAATTATATGCTCCAGATAATGTTTCGCTAATTGGAAAAACTGGTACAGCTCAAATTGTAGGAAATAATGGGTCATATTTAACTGGAGATTATGATTATATTAAAAGCTTTGCAGGTCTTTTTCCTTATGAAGATCCTAAATATATTGTTTATATATCAATTAAACAGTTTATTGGTGGGAATAATGATATAGCTAAAATAGTAAGTAATGTTGTTGAAGAAGTAGCTAAAACTACTAATTTAGTGGAGGCTATAAATGATGTTGATGGTAGTAAAATAATTAATTTAAGTAATTATATTTCTAAAAACACAGAAACTACCATAGAAGATATTAAAAAACTTGGATTAAAACCAATTGTTATTGGTAATGGTAAAAATATTATTAATCAATATCCTTTAAATAGTACTAAAATGCTTTTAGATAGTAAAGTTTTCTTACTAACTAATGAAGAAGAAATTTTGATGCCCGATGTAATTGGTTTTAGTGCAAGTGATGTTACATCCATTTTAAATTTAATAGGAATAAAATATCATTTGAATGGTTATGGTAATGTTACAAATACCAGTGTTAAACCAAATGAAAAAATTGATAGAAATAATGTAATAGAAATAGATTTATCATAAATATATAATTCTAAATTGATTTTTTAAATAAATTATATTAAAATATACTATATAAAGGTGGGATCCTTATGGCAAGATTTAATAATGAAGATACTAGAGTACGTAAATTTATTGAAAATATTGATATTCAAAGAAGAGGAATATGTGATAATACAACAATAGTTAAAGATTTACAAGATTTTTTTAAATTGTACCAAGAAGTTAAAAGCATTACTAATGAATATATTGAGTTATATGAAGCAACTGGAGATGAACAATATAAAATAGAGATGGAGGAATATCTAAAAGAAGAAAAAGATTATGTTGATTTAATAAATAGTTTGCTAGCCAAATTAAATGATAGTATTGTTTTAGATGAAAGCTTAAATAATTTAGAAAAAGATAAAAAATTAAAAGAAGATTTTGAATATGTCAGAGTTATGGTGAGATATCAAGATTATGAAAGAAGACTTGCAATAATTAAAGATAAAGTTGGAAAAGACTATAAAACTAATGAAGACTATAAAAATATAGAAGCTAAATTAACAATATTTAAAGGACAAGTAGCTACTGCAATGATAAAATTATTTGCATATGAAGAAATGAAAAAACAAATTAAGGTAGATTCAAGAGTTTTAATTGATGAAAAAGAAGATATTGATGATAAAATAGAATATATAATTAAAAAAATACAAGAAATAGAAGGTTTGCCAAGTAATGATAGAATTGAAATTAATGGCCAAACGATTCCTAGCATATATAAACCATTATATTTAGAACTTGTTGCTCTTTTAGATAATTTAAAAACAAAACAACAAATAAATGCTGATTCTACATTTGCTAAAATGAGTTATATGTTAAGTGATGAATTTGAACAAAAACTGATAAATGAAGCCAAAGGTAAAACAGAAGATCCAAATAAAGTAAAAGAATTTGTTTCTCAAGATTTTATAGATGAATTAAGAAAAATTTCTTTTGAAAATGATGTATATCCTGTTAAAGAACAAAATTCTGGGGATAATATTGTAGCTGATACTCAATTTAAAGAAGATGAAAATCAAGCTACTAATAGTTTAGATTTAGATAAACTTAGCCAAGCAATCGAATCTTTTATCCCTGAAATTAATAAAGAAACAGAAAAATACGTTTCTGATGCTGATAAGATAGAATCAATATTAAAAGAAATGAGAGTTCTTATTGTAAGGGATAAAACAATTGACAAAGTTGGTATTGAAACTGTAGTTTTGCCAACTAACGAAGTAGTAAATATTAAAGTAGAAAGTGTTCCAACATATAAAAGACTTTATGAGAGTTTCTTAAATTGTACTAACGAAGCAACTAGTAATATTACTATTGATATGACTAAAGAACGTATATTTAAAAATATAAAATTCTTAGTTAGATATGGAAAAAAAGATGAAAAGACTAAAGAAGAATTAAGAAAACAATATAAAATATATAGAGAAATTAAGAAAAGTGAACATTTTAGTAGTATTACAGGAATATTTGATACTTTGAAAATAGCGGGAATTAATAAAGAAGATAAAAAATTTTATAAAGAAGCAATAAAAAATCCTAAGAGATTTGCTAAAGAAAAAAGATATTCAGATAGTGATAAGAAAAATTTCTTAGAAGATTGTTCTAATATTTTAGCAGAAGCTCGAACTTCACTTACTATTGTAGAAACTCAAGGCTTGAAAAAATCTAAATATAAACTTATTAAAATAATGAAAGGGCCTAAAGCCAGAATTGGTGCTATTTCAAATGATTTAGAAACTCTTAAAGAAGCAATAAATAAATTAATGAAAGAAAATAAAATTGCTATTAAATCATTTGCGAGTAAAGATGCCAAAGTACATAAAATAAAAAAAGTTAGAAAAAGTAAAAATAGAAAAAATTTATGGTTAAATTTAAGGAAAAAAACTTGTCAAGTTGCCATGATTACAAGCCTTGGATTCTTATTATATAAAGGAGCAACTAGTAATTTAACAATACCAGATGTATTTGCCCAAACTAATAAAGATATAGAACAAGAAATGACTAGCACTCAAGTCGAAGAAGTGATACCAGATACTAAAAGAGATTTAGAATTAGAAAAAATAGCCCGTGAAATATATAATAGAGCAAATATTAATAAAAAAGAAAAAGATATTACAAATAAAAATAATATTATAAAACCAAAACCTGCTGAAAAAGAAGAATATCATATTAATTTAGAAGATAAATTTACAGTTGATGAAGCTGCTCCAATATACACAAATTATATTGATGCTTCAAATGAAACTAATGGATTAAAATCAAAAGTTTCTAATGAAATTACATTTGAAGGCTCAGGAGTTGCCTATGATTATAATGGTAATATCGTTTGGTTAAGTGGCCAAGATCCTGATTTTGAAGCAAAAAGAGAAGCATATATAAATAATGGTGCTAAAGAAACTGCGGTAAGACTTGATAATAATTTAGGTTTCTATAATATTGATGATATTAATATAGAAAGGAGTAGATAATGAGTCCAATTGAACTTTTAGATATTTTGACACTAGATGATGACAAAGAATATGTTGTTGCAAATATGTTAAAAAAAGATGACAAAGAATACTTATATTTAATTGAAATAGATGAGAATGAAGACCCAATTGGAGATAACCAAAAAATGGCTAGAAGAGTTATTAAAGATGGAGATGAGTCTTTAGAAATCCTTGAGGGAGAAGAACAAAAAGAAATAGGAGCTTTATTTTTCAAATTATTCAGTGAAGATATAAAAGATGAAGAGGCTTAAAAAGCCTTTTTTCCTTGACATAAACATAATTTATGATATACTAATACCAATTTTTATAGATTATTTGATTAATTTATAAAAAATGGAGGTTTTGGTGTGATGAAAGGATTAAGGAAGAAATCCCCTAATCATAGATTTTATACTTGCTTTAAGCGCTTATTTGATATCTTAATTGGATTAATAGGGATTATATTAATGATTATAATAGCAATATTTGTAAAAATTATTTATGTTTTAACTGGAGATTTTAATAGTATATTTTTTGCTCAAGAACGTATCGGAAAAGATGGTAAATTATTTAAATTATATAAATTTAGGACAATGTGCCCTGATGCTGATAATGTTCTAAAAGAACTATTAAAAAAAGATGCTGAGAAAAAACAAGAATATAAACAAAATAGAAAACTTAAAAATGATCCTCGTATAACTAAAATGGGTAAGATTTTAAGAAAAACTTCTATTGATGAAGTTCCTCAATTTATAAATGTCTTTTTAGGAGATATGAGTTTAATAGGTAATCGTCCTTATCTTCCACGTGAAAAAGATGATATGAAAAATTTTTATGAAGATATTATAAAAACTAAACCTGGTATAACTGGGTATTGGCAAGTAAGCGGTACTAAAAATCCGACTTTTAAAAAGAGATTAGAGTTAGAAAAATATTATTCAAATAATTATTCAAGTATACTTGACGTAAAAATATTCTTTATGACATTTAAAGCAATAATTGTTGGTCATGGTGCTAAAGAATAAAAAACACCTTAAATGGTGTTTTTTTAAGAAAGAGGATAGAAAATGAAAAAAAGAAATATTGTAAGTTTAATAAGTTTAGTTTTATTAATTGTATTTAGCATTTTACTATGTAAAATTAATCTACTACCTACTAATTATTTATTAATAATAATATTTGTTATGTCCGTGATTTGCGGTGTAGCTATTGGATTTATTAATATTAAAAGAAAAGCTTTAAATATTATTGGAGCTATTTTCATAGTAATTACTCTATCTATTTCTTTATTAGGTAGCTATTATTTATACTATGGTAATAAATTTTTAGATAATTCATTTTCTAATTTAAATGGTTTTTTTACAAAAAAATATTATGTTATAACCTATCAAAATAACAATAATGAAGATGTTCATAATATAAATTACTATCAAGAAACAAAAGAAGTAAATAAAGCTTTAGAAAAACTTAATATTGAAAATAAAAATTCCTATGATGACTTAAATACTATGTTAAATGATTTGAAAGAAGAAAAAATAGAGTTTGCTTTAGTTGATGGAATATATGATATTTTAAATGAATTTAATAATAACTTAACTAAAGATGAATACAAAGTGATTAGAACTATATCTCTTGATTATGAAGTTGATAATACTAAAAAAGATGCCAAAGAAGTCTTTAATCTTTATATTGGAGGTAATGATTTTACAGGAAAACTTATGGATTTTAACATGATTATTACAGTAAACTTAAATACTAATACTATTTTACTTACTAGTATTCCTAGAGATTATTATATAAATGAAGTTGGAACAAATAAAAAAGATAAACTAAGCTGTATTGGTACTAATGGTACCTTAGTATCTAAACAGTCTTTAGAAAAATTTTTTGATATTAATATCGATTACTATATGAATATTAATACAACAAGTTTAGTAAAACTAGTGGATAGTGTTGGGGGAATAAATTATTGTTCTAAAGATGAATATACAACTACTCATGCCAAAGTTTTAGATACTTATGATGATACTAAGGGTGAAAAATTATATGTAAAAAAAGGTTGTCAACATTTAAATGGAATAGAAACATTAACTGTTGCTCGTGAAAGATTAAAATTAGTAGGTGGAGATAAACAAAGACAAAAAAATTGTCAGGCTATCATGATTGCAATATTTAATAAATTAAAAAGTACTAAAACCTTAACTAATTATAATAATATCTTATCTTCTTTATCAGCATTTTATGAAACAAATATGCCTAAAGAAATAATTAACAAAGTATCAAAAGAAGTATTAAGTGGGAATAATTTTAATATAAAAGAACAAAGTGTAGATGGAACAGATGGTTTTGATTATATATATTTATCAAACTTAAAAGATTGGGTTATGTATCCTAATATGAAAAGTGTAACTATTGCCAAAGATAATATAAAAGAGGTTCAAAATGAAAAATAAAAGAATAATCTTACTTATTATAGTTAGTATATGGCTTTTAACTATATTTGTATTTTCTAACCAAAATGGTAAAAATAGTTTGAAATTAAGTGATAGTTTTACAAGTAAAATAGTCAATTTATATGATAAAATTCTAAAAAAAGATTATACCCAAGAAGAAAAAAGTGAAATTATTAAAAGCTTACGTTTTGTGGTACGTAAAACTGCTCATTTTACTGCATATCTAATTCTAGGTTTATTAATATCAAAATTACTGAAATATTATAATGTTAAACATATAATAATAATTTCTATTTTAAGTTGTTTATTGTTTGCTTCTTTAGATGAAATTCATCAGTATTTTATCAAAGAACGTACTTCAAAAGTTTTAGATGTTATTATTGACACATCTGGATCTATAACTGGTATAACTTTAAATTATATTATAGAAAAAAAGAAGAAAATAAAATAGCAGAAAATTTAAAAATAGAATCAAAACAAGATGAGATTACTATTAAATATAACAAAAAATAGGTAGGCAAATAAAGTTATTAATGATATAATATACTTAAGTTAAAAGAATAGGAAGAGGCATTATGGAAGAAATTGATATTAGAGAAATAATTTCTTATTTTCTAAATAAAATTGTTTATTTTTCACTTATAGTAGCAGCAGTAGTAGCTCTTTTTTGTGTTTATTATATATTTATGCAAAAACCAGAGTATACATCGAAAACAAGTATTATTTTAACTGGTCTTAATTCTACCAGTGATCCTATTGCTCAAAATGATTTATCAGTGAATCAAAAACTTGTTAGTACATATCAAGAAATTGTAAAAAGTAAAAGAGTATTAAATCAAGTAGTAGGTAATTTGGGTTTAAATTATACAACTGATGAGCTTTCCAAAATGATTAGAGTAACTGCTAAAAGTGATACAGAAATTATTGTAGTATCAGTTACCTGTTTAAATAATGATGAAGCCTATAAAATAGCAAAAGAAGTAGCAAAAGTTTTTTCAAGTGAAGCAAAAGATTTATATAATTTATCAAACATTTCTATTTTAGATGAAGCTGAGGTAAGTTTTACTCCTTCTAATATAAATATTCCCAAACAAATAGCTATTTCTGTTTTCGTTGGTTTCTTTTTAGGATTTGTCATAATTTTTATAATTTATTATTTTGATAATACTATAAAAAATAGTACAGATATAGAAAAAAAATTTGGTTTTGTTATTTTAGGAAATGTACCTGATTATAATAAGAAAAAAAAGGGGAATAAAAATGAATAAAGAATTAATTGTGGAAAGAAATCCAAAATCAAGTGTTGCAGAAGCAATAAGAATTATTAGAACTAATATTGAATTTTCTAGTGTTGACAAAAAAATAAAAACAATTTTTATTACTTCTTCAGTCCCAGGAGAAGGGAAAAGTTTTATTAGTAGTAATCTTGCAGTTGCATTTGCTGGAAATAGAAAAAAAGTTTTATTAATAGACTGTGATCTGAGAAAGGGAAGACTTCATAAAATATTTAATATGGATAATGATAAAGGACTATCTAATTTACTTTTGGATAACTTTGAAACTGAATTTAAAAATTATATTAGAAAAACAGAAATAGATAATTTATATTTGCTTCCTAAAGGAGCAATTCCTCCTAATCCAAGTGAACTTTTAAATTCACCAAAAACTAAATCATTATTAAAAGTATTATCTGAAAAATTTGATATAGTAATAATGGATGGCACCCCAACTAATGGTTTAACAGATGCTTTAATTCTTACTAAATATGCTGATAAAACTGTTATAGTATCAGCTGCTAATTATACTAAAACAACTGATTTAGACTATACAAAAAAGAGTTTAGAAAGCGTTGGAGCAGATATAGCAGGTGTAATAGTAAATAAAACTCCAGATAATCATAGTAGTTATTATGGAAGTTATTATGAATAATGATTGTCAAAAATAAAAATAAATGATAATATGTATGTAGATGAAGGAAACTTCATAAAATAAAAATGTGTTAGAAAAACTTTTGATAACACTTTGCTTTTATGTCAAAGCGTTATGCTCATACATCGGT
>CAOJUX010000040.1 GCA_948444795.1 uncultured Erysipelotrichaceae bacterium
TAACGAGTGGTTTTTTGATTATCTGCTTTCGCAGATAACTTCCTTAAAGGTTAATTAAAATCCATATTTAAAAATCTGGATAATAGAAAATTACTTAAATCTTTTAATGAAATTGTATTAGATAATATAATAATACAATATCCTAAATCAAATTTTAAAATAAAAGTAAAAAATTTTATGATTAATAAGAATGATAAGATATCAATTACTGGACAATCTGGTCAAGGTAAAACATCCATCATAAATTTAATCTTAGGAAATATCGATTCCTATAAGGGACAAGTTTATATTGATAACGAGAAATTAACTGATGTTAAATTAGATATAGGAACAGTAAGTCAAGAAATTGAATTGTTTAATATGTCCATAAAAGATAACTTATGTTTAGATAAAAAAATGTCAGCTGAAGAAATTACGTATTATTTAAAGGAATTAGAATTAGATGAAATACTATTATTTGAAGATGGAATTTATACTATTGTCGGCGAAAAAGGGTTAAAATTATCTACCGGTCAAAAAAGAAGAATCAACATTTTAAGAAGTTATTTAATGGATAAAGATATTTATATTTTAGATGAGCCAACTTCTAATTTAGATAAACATACTGAAGAAATAGTTGTAAATTTTATCTTAAAATATTTTAAAAATAAAACCTTAATAATTGCTACACATAACGAGAAAATAAATGAAATATGTAACAAATTTTATAAATTTGAAAATCATAATTTAATTAAAATTAATAAATAATAAAAAAGTTGTTGTACTTTTCTCTTGGATTTATGTCAAGTTTTTAGACACAAAATTTAGGACACATTCCTATTTTCTACTTTAATTATATTTTTTATATCGTAATCTAACTAAAGGTATTGGTCCTTGTTTTTTATCTTTTTCCATTTTAACTATTTTTAATAAAGTAAGGACTTCATTAAGTTCATTCATTTTAGTACTATCACATGTAATTATTTTATTATTTTCATCAAATATTACTTCAAAAACTGGTTCTTTTTGATTATTAAGAGATGATAATAATGTGGGCCTTCCTAAATTCATTTTTTCCAGATAATCTGCTAAAATAAAATTAAGTGAAAATAAAAAGTCTTTTGTTATTTCATTATCAGGTAAATTTGCGTTTAATATTGCTTCGACAAATTCTAAAGCATCTTCTTTAATTTTAATATCGATATTGAATCCCATAATCAAATCTTTACAAATGCTTTTTAAAATTATGTCAAATCGTTCCAAATCATCATCATTAAATAACTTTTCACTATTTACAATTCGATTTATAAATAACATATAAAAATAACTGGGTTTCATAAGATTATTTCTTTCCTTTCTTTTTTGGGGCTAATTTTATTTCATCTCTTATTTCTTTTAAAATAGAAATTTCAGTTTCTTCCACATTTTCTTCTTTTTTATCGTTTTTATGCCCTATTTGAGATAATTTGTTAATAAATTTAACAAATAAGAATACACAAAATGCCACAATTAAAAAATCTATTATATTTTGAATAAATATCCCATACATAATTTTTGAATCTTTTAAAGTTAATGATAAATTACTAAAATCAATTCCACCTAAGATCATTCCTATAATAGGCATTAATATATCATTTACCAAAGATGAAACAATTGTACTAAAGGCTCCACCAATGATTACTCCAACTGCTAAATCAACAACATTACCTCTAGATATAAATTTCTTAAATTCTTTTATCATAATTAACCTCCATTCGATATAAATTTTAACATAAAATAAAAAATAAGCAAATATTTTATTTAATTTATATGATAAAATATACAAGGAGGATTAAAAATGAGTGAGACAGCTAAAATAAATGATTTAATTTTTATTTGTAATATTATTGATGAATATGATAATTTTAGTAATGATTTAAATAAATTAATTACTACAAAGGATATAGATAAAATTTTAAAAGATTTTAATAAATTACATAATGGTATAAGATGGTTTATTAGTAAAGATATAAGATCTTTTTATTTTAAGTATAAAGATTTAATTGAATATATTTTTAAATATATGGGGGAAGATTTTTTTATAAAGAATAATTTAGATTATTTTTATAAATATATCAATAAACATAAAATATATAAATCAAAGATATTACAATTATTAGATGTATTAAAAATGCTTGGTTTTGAAGAGTTAACTTTGAAAGAAGAAACTAAATTTACAGATGAAGAGTATTCTACTACATCTTCTTATAATAAAAAAATAAATATAGTTTATTTAGATAATATAGAAATTATCCCTAATTACCAAAATAATTTAATTAAATATAAATCTAAAGGTTCTAATTATAAAATTACTATAAAAAATAGCAGAGTTAATATTACTGTTAATAGTTTAATTTTTGATATAACAAAATTACCTAATTCTATTGATCCTAAATTTATCTTGAATGAAATTATTTCTTTAAAAAAAATTTCACAAAAAAGTTGTGATGAACTTAAAAATGCAATTAATATGAATTATTATATTGATGTTTTAGAAACAAAAATTAGTTTTTTTATTAAAGACTTTGAGGGAGAAAAAAAAGAAGAATTTTCTGATTTTAGAATCAAATTAAATGATATGAAACAAAAGTTAAATGAATTAAAAGCTTTAAAAAGAGAATATATTGAATCTTTACCTGAACCAGTAAAAATGCAAGTCGATTCAGAGTATTTAGAATATCAATCTTTTACTTTTTAATATCGATTAAATTTGGTATTTTTTTTATTTTAAAACATATAAATTATTAGAAATAATGGTGGTGAATAAATGAATAAAAAAATAATTTTAGTTGTATCTTTAAGTATTTTATTCTTATTAGTAGGTTGTTTGACTATTTTTAATAATAAAAAAACTAAAGATATACCAACTAGTGAAATAGTAGCAACAATTTTATCAAGTCATGATAATAAGCTAACTATTCAAGATAAAAATAATGGAATTTATACTTTTAACTCTTCTATTAAAGATGCAAATGCTGGGGATAACATTATTATTAATTATTCTGGCATTTTAAATAAGGAGCGCGAAATTCAAGATGGTAAAATAGTTAGTTATTCTATTGTTGCTAATAAACTTGAAGATAATATTCCAGAATCTTGGATGGATAATGGTCTATTTTCTAACTTCTACACTCTTGCTTATAATAAATTAAAAACAATGTCATTAAATGATAAAATTGGACAATTATTTATAGTAAGATATCATGATAAAGCAGTAGAAAATACTAAAAAATATGGTTTTGGTGGATTTGTATTTTTTGAAAAAGATTTTCAAAATAAAACTTTTGATGAAGTTAAAAATATGATTAAAAATGTTCAAAATGCAAGTAATATACCTCTTATTACATCAACCGACGAAGAAGGTGGTAAGATAGTTAGAGTTAGTAGTAATCCAAATTTAGTTCCAGAACGTTTTAAATCTTCAAAAGATTTATATAGTAGTGGTGGTTTTGAAGCTATTAAAAACGATACTATTAATAAAAGCAAAGTTTTATATAATTTAGGTCTTAATGTTAATTTAGCTCCAGTAGCTGATGTTTCTACAAATCAAAGTGATTACATTTATGAGCGTAGTTTTGGAAAAGATACTTCTTTAACTTCTAGTTATATTAAAACTGTTATAGATGCTAGCAAGGGCTTAAATGTATCTTATACTTTAAAACATTTTCCAGGGTATGGAAACAGTAGTGATACTCATAATGGAGGAGCTACTAATAGTACTTCTTTAGAAGATATTAAAAGCGAGTACTTACCTCCTTTTGATACTGGTATTAAAAATGGTGCAGAGGCAGTTCTTGTAAGCCATACTATATATGATAATATTGATAAAGATAATCCAGCTAGTCTTTCAGCAAGCGTTCATAATATATTAAGAAATGATTTAGATTTTACAGGTATTGTCATGACTGATGACTTAGATATGGGCGCAACAAATAATATTAGTGAACATGTTGTTAAAGCTCTTCTTGCAGGTAATGACATGCTTATAGTAACTGATTATGAAAGCAGTATTAATGAAGTTAAAAATGCAATTAGTAATGGTAAAATTGATGAAGATTTAATAAATAAATTATCTTTTAAAATTCTTGCTTGGAAATATTATAAAGGATTATTATATGAAAATCAAAAATAGGCTAAATGCCTATTTTTCTTGTTCTTCTTTATATATTGAATTAAATAATTCTTTAGGACCGTTTTCCTCTTCATTTAAATCAAGTTCTGGTAAATCATTTATAGTAGCAAGACCAAAGTAGTCTAAAAATTCTTTGGTTGTTTTGTATAAATTAGGTCTTCCAGGCATAGTACTTTTACCCGCTTCTTTTATTAATCCTTTAGCAACCAATCTTCTTATAACATAGATAGAAGATATACCTCTCATCTCATCTATTTCACTTCTTGTAATGGGCTGATTATAAGCAACAATAGCAAGTACTTCTAAAGATGAAGGACTAAGTAAATTATTATCAGGATTTTCTACTAGTTTTTCATAATATTCTTTATGTTCTGGTTTAGTAGTTAGTTTAAAAGAATCTCCTAAGTAACAAATTCTTAAACCTCTATCATCTTTTTCATATGAATTTTTTAATATTTTTAATAAATTCTTAGCTTCTTCCATATCTATATTTAATATTTCGCATATTTTTTTTAAAGTAATACCTTCATCTCCTACAACAAAAAGTATTCCTTCCATTATTCCTTTTAAATCCATAAAATCACCTTGCTTCTACAATGATATTATCAAAATTTTTTTCTTGATAGATATTAACTTCATTATTTTTGCCCATTTGTAATACCGCTAATAAAGTTACAATTAAATGTTCTTTAGTAACTTCTTCGAATAAATCTATAAAATTAATCCTTTTATTTTGTTTTAATTTATCTTTTATACTAATTATTTTATCTTCAACGCTCAATTCTTTCTTTGTTATTTTAGTATTTAAGGGTTTTTCTAAATTTATTCTTTCTCTATATGCTAAAAAAGCATTAACCAAATCTTCTACTGTTACTGTTCCATCATTTGTAATAGTATTATTTGTAAATTCTTTTAACGATATAGGAGATTTAGTATAAAAGTTATTTCTTTTTTCTTCTAACCTTTTGAAAACTTCTGTCATATTTTTATATTTTTCATATTCAATAATTCTATTCTTTAAATCTTCTTCATTATTAATATCAAATTCGTTTTCTATTTCTTCCTCTTCTATAGTTTTACCTACTAACATTTTACTTTTTAAATGAATTAAAGTAGCAGCCATAACCATAAATTCACTAGCAATATCAATGTTTAAATCTTTCATCTGATTAATATAATCTAAATATTTTTCTATTATTAGATTAGTATTAATTTCATAAATATCCATTTCTGATGTTTTTACTAAATGAAGTAATAAATCTAGTGGACCATGAAAGTCATTTATATCTATATGAAAGTCCATTTTCATCCATCCTATTCACAATTAAATCCGCGTGATTCCATTTCAAAATTAACTATTTTAGCTAGTGTTTCGTATTCATAATAATAATTATTATCAATGTTACTTTTATCTACATTTTTTAAATCAAGTGTAGTATTAGCAACAAAAGAATCTATACTATTTAATATTGTTGATGTAACACCATTTAAACTATTATAATTTAAAACTTTTCCTTGCCATAAGACCAAATTTGTTTGATAATCTAATTCTGAAGAGTCTTTAATGTAAGTTATCATATCATTTACAGTCACTAATTTTTCATCTTTAAATGTGTAAGTTAAAACTTCATTTTTATTTTTACAGGTTAAAACTTGCTCTTCTTCATTATTTTTTGTAAGTACTATATTTGGATAATCTTCTATTTGATGCTTTACAAATGCTATTTTACTTGCACTTAATGATGTATTATTTTTAATATCATAACTATAATCTTTTGAAGAATCTTTAACAATACTGTCCTTGTCTAAAAAAATTCTTTCAAGTAAAGTATTGTCACTTGTATATAATTCTAAAAAATAATTATATTTACTAAAATAAAATCTAGATTCACCTTTATTAGTTACTTTAAAACTTATATTATTAGTAGATTTCTTTAAATTACTAACAATTAAAATATCTTCTAGTGTAATATTCTCATTACTATTTATATCATAATAAACTATATTATTTACTTGAGTATTATCATCTTTAGTTTTATTATTTTCAATATTATTTTTAGGTGCTCCAGAAACTAGATCATCGCTTTTTCCTTGAAAATAAGTAACTATATTTGGCAAAAAGAAAACAAAGGCCAGAAACATCCCAAATAAAATAAACATAAATATAGGACTTTTATCTTGTGTAGAAATTTCTCCTATTGTTGTTGTTTGTAATTCTTCTTTATTGATTTGTAATTTCTTATAATTAAATTTTTTAGCCATAAAAAATCCCTTCATTCTCTATTTTCATTATACCAAAAAGATAATAAAATATAAAGAACTTATTAGTTTTTAGCATTTCTCAATTTTTTCGAGATTTATTTTCTTTTATTCTCCTGTCTATTTGTTTTATTACTTCTATCTCTTCTTCATTAAAATTACCTGAGCCATAAATATAAATAGAGTTAAGGGTAAAGAAATCTGGGCCATCTCCATTATAATCACTTATTAATTCTGGATTAGAAAAAAATAAATAGCCACTAATTATATTTTCATCTTCTAAAAATAATTCTTCATTGTTAAAATATTTTTGCATTACTAATCTAATATTTAATTCACATCTTTTTTTAAAATACTATTATATAAATCATTATTTGTTTTCTTTATTCTTTTTAATTCTTTTTTGGGGACGATTAAGCTTGAACTTAAATGCTCTATTTTTTGTTGATACATAATTAACACTTCCTTTAAAATACGGCTTATTATATATCTTTATTTGATTTTTAGCAAGAAAAAAGACCATATTAGTCTTTTGGTTTAAATATTAAAGTAAATATGAAAGAAAATATTACAGCTGCTGATATAGCACAAGATGATTTAGTTAAAATCCCTGCAAATAATCCAATGAACCCTTGCTCCCCAAATCCCAAGTATGCTCCTTTGTATAAACTATAACCAAAATTAGATATTAAAGTTGTTGCTCCAGCTCCTGCAAAACTTATTAATTTATCATATAAACCCGTAAATCCTAAAAATGCCCCAATTACTGTGAATATGCTTGTTACATGACCAGGAGTTAATTTTGTATTATCTAAAATAATTTGGGCTAGAAAACATGCAATACCACTTAATAAAAATGCTCTTAATAAATTCATTTAAATTACCTCCAAACTAACTGCATGTGCAATACAAGGAATTGTTTTCTTCTGATTTGTTGTGTCTTTTGAATGTAATGATCCTGTTGCTATAAAAAGAATTTTTTTATATTTATTTATTTTTAAAACTTTATTAAATAAAACTAAAGGTAATGTTACTGGACCACTGCTTCCAGAATATACTTCTTGACTGTCTAAAAATATTTCACATCCAGCATCCATATGATTTTTTAATTTAATCCCATATTTTTTCAAACATTCTTGAAATATTTCTTTGCCCACACATCCTAAATCTCCAGTTAAAACTAAATCATAATAACTAACATCTCTTTTTAAATCTTTTAAATGAGTAACTAAGGTATCTACTGCTCCTGGCGTCATAACAGCACCCATATGAGACGCATCTTTTTGATCAAAATCAAGCACTTTACCTATAGTTGCTGACTCTAACTTGATTCTATTTTTTTCATTTGTTAGAATTATTCCAACGGATCCAGTTGCAGTAAAAGTAGTAGTTTTTGTTCTTGGAGCGCCATATTCTATAGGAAATCTGAATTGTCTTTCAGAATTTAAATTGTGACTACTTGTTATTACAATAGAATTTTTTATTTTTTTAGCATCAATCATATTGCTGGCAATAATTATTGATTCAGCAAAAGACGCACAAGCACTATAAACTCCTAAAAAAGGTACATTATAATTTTTGGCATTAAAGTTTGTTATGGAAAGTTGATTAGATAAATCTCCTCCAATTAATAAATCTATTTTATCATTCATTTTATTTTTAAATATTAAATTATCTACTACCATTTTTTGCATTTTTATTTCAGCATCAATAAATGTTTTACATTTAAAATAATAGTCTTCCATTATTATATCGAAATTTCTTATTTTACCTTCGCTTTCTAATGGACCTGCTACTGTAAAAGAATCTTTTATATAAACATTATTAAATTTCATACTAGGCATAAAATACCACCCCTATCATTGCAAATATAAATGCACTTATTATTCCATAAATTATTACTGATCCAGCTAATTTGAAAAAATTAGCTCCTATTCCAGTTATAAAACCATCTCTTTTATAATCAAGGGCAGCACTAGTTACAGAATGAGCAAATCCAGTAGTTGGTAATATTAATCCAGCTTTTGCTTTATTTACCAAGTTATCAAAGAAACCCATGGCAGTAAGTATGCATGATACAAAAATTACTCCAATACATACCCAAAGACAGGCTTCTGATCTTGAAAAAGCAAAGCAATGAATTAAGATACTTACAGCTCCTTCAGCTAAAGCTCCAACTAAACCACCTGTTATAAAAGCTATAAATGCATTTTTGTGCTTATCTTCTTTTGGTGTTTTTTGTTTAACTATTTTTTTATATTCTTCTTTGTTCATAATATCCTCCATCTTTATTATGGAAAATATTATTTTCTTTTATACTAAAATAAACTAGATTTACTTTTTTCTTTTTTGGAGAAGTTAATTTTATAAAAAAGTTTTATAAAAAAAATTAACATTTTTTGTTAATTTTAGTTAAGCTACTTTAGAATATTCATGCATTTTTTCTAAACTTCTTTTTTCACATCTAGAAACTTTGGCTTGATTTAATTTTAATTTTTTAGCAACTTCACTTTGAGTTAGATCTTCATAATAACGATAGTTAATTATTTTTCTTTCTTGTTCATTTAGAATATCTAAAGCATCATTTAAAAATATTTTATCTTCTATTGGTATATTCTCTTCATCTGGTATAGATTCATAAAAACTTCTATCATCATCATTATTTGCATCTAAAGAATATATACTATTTGTAGCCATTATGGCAGAATTAATAATATTTATATCCATTTCTAAATATATAGCTATTTCTTCGCTACTTGGCATCCTATTTAATTTTTGAGCAAGTTTATATCTAGCAAGCTCAATTTTTTTATTAAGTCTTAATAAATTACTGCTTACTTTTATTTGTCTTTCTTTAATACATAGTTCTGCCATTTCTCCAAATATATACATATAAGCATAACTTGAAAACTTAGTAGTACCATTTTTTTTATAATTATCATAAGCTTTAACTATTCCTAATCTTCCTGCTTGCCATAAGTCTTCTTTATTAATACCATAAAATTTTTTAGCAATATCATAAATTAGACCTTGATTTAAATTTATAATAGTTTCTTTATCCATAATATCACCTTAGACATTTATTAAAGATAAAGCAGTAAGTTCACTACTTGTTTCTTTAATTCTTAATTTTCTTATTTCTTTATTAAACTCTTTGGGTACTTCGCAAATAAAAATCTTGCCCTTATTAGCTTTTATAGCACATTTAGTATTTAATAAAGCATCAAGACCTGACTCATCAATATCATCTAAGTCGTATAAATTATATACTAAATATTTAATTTTATGTTTTAATAAAACAGGAACTAAATAATTATTTAACTTATAAGATCCTTTTTTTGATAAATTGCCACTAAGTCTTGCAAATAAAATACCTTTATTGTATTCTAAATCCATATGAAACATTTTTTATCTCTCCTTGTATATATGAATATAGAATATTTTTATAAATTTTTAAACAAAATCGACAAATGATATCAAAAAAAGTTTATAAAAAACTTATTAAGATTCACTTAATAAGTTTTTTATTTGAATTTTAGCTTCATTTAAAGAATCAGTATCTGGTAGCATTACATAAGCTTTACTATTTTTATAAGAATAAGTATAGTCATAACTTCCTGTACCAATTAGATTATTTGTATTTATTTCCCAACTTGGATTTTCTTTAAGTTGATATTTTATAAATTTAGTTATAGTATGATTTTTCATATTTGTTGTTACTTTATTTTCTAAGCTAGATAAAATATTATTGTACTTAGTTATTATTTGTTTTGATATTGCTTTATTTATAATAGCTTCTAAAACTTGTGCTTGATGTTTATTCCTTTCTATATCACCAAGTGGCAAACTTTTTCTTTCTCTTGAATAAGCTAAAGCTTGTTTACCATTTAAATTTATTTCACCTTTTTTAAAATAATAATTTATAACTTCATCTTCAATATAATAAGCTCTAAATTCTTTATCATTATTTACTGTTATTCCTCCTAAAGTATCTACTAATGATATTAATGAAGTAAAATTAACTTTAGCATAATAATTTATATCAGTATCTAATAAATCTTCTACTGTTTTAACAGACGTATCTATACCATGAATACCTGCGTGAGTCAGTTTATCTTTATAAGTAGTACTTATACCATTTAATTTTACATAATAATCTCTTGGAATACTTGTAAGCAATATTTTATGGGACTTAGGATTAATGGTAACAAGCATATTAACATCACTTCTTGATACACTTGTAATTTTCCCATAAGTATCAATACCAGATATAAAAATATTAAATGAATTTTTCGTTATATCAACTTCTTTAGATAAATCATTATTAATTTTAATATCTATTGAAAATTTATAAATTACTTTTTCTTTTTCATAAAAAGTTTCATTTTCATCTTCTAATATTTTAACTTCAGCATCTTCTATTAAAATGGCATCTAAATTACCATTTAAGAAATCATTATCTAAATCATTTAAGTCATCATATTCCTTATATTTTATATCGACTTTTTTTTGGGCTTTTTCACGTGCCTTAGTAATACCTTCATCATCACCTGTTATTACTCCTACAGTTTTTTCATTTAAATCTTTTAAATGATTATAATTACTTGATTTTAGTACTATTACACTATAATTTTCTGTATTATAGTCATTTCCTCCGATTGTTTTTAAAAAACTTATAGTATTTGAAGCATTGAATATTACGTAAATAAAACACATTATTTCTAATATAGCAAATATTGTTCCAAATAATCTTTTTTTCCATCCCCTACCAAGTAAACAATAAGTAACAAAAATATTTATTAAAATTATTACAATTGATAAAATACTAAAATATTTTATAGGAAGTACATCAAGTAAAAATATTGTAATAAGAGTTAATAAACTAACTATATAACTAAAAATTGTTAATCTTCTAAATATGCGTTTATTAGTTTTTTTATTAATTTTCTTTTCTTTTTCCATAAATTATTCCTCATTTAGTATTATATCACTAAATAAGAGTTTTATAGATTTTTGTTAAAAATATGCGTAAAGATTTTATAAAGTTTTACCACTTACAAATAATTTAAATACTCTTTTAAATAAATCTATTACATTAGCTTTCATTATATCTTCTTTTACAATTAAATCTTTTTCAAGTACTAAATTATTATTGTCAAGAACTCTTACTGTTCCTACTTTTGAGTCTTTATTTATTGGAGCATTTACTTTATTAATATTTATATCATATTTATATTCTATGTCTTCAGCATTTATTTCATTTAATATTGTCACATCGTCTTTTAAATAAACATTTATTTTTTCTTTTTTCCCTTTTACTATTTCTATTTCTCCTAAACTATTATCACTTTTAAATAAAGTTTTTAGTTTATAGGTATTAAATCCATAGTTTAACATATTTACTGTGTCTTTACTCCTTAAATCACTAGTTGGAGCATTCATTACAACTGATAATAATCTTAAATCTTGTTTTTTGGCAGTTGTTGTTATACAGTATCCTGCAGATTCTGTAAACCCAGTTTTTAAACCATCTACTCCTTCATAAAATCTTACTAATTTATTAGTATTGACAAGCCATATACTTGAACCATCATTTTTAGTCAAATAGTCTTCATATATATTTGTATATTCTAATATATTTGGATGTTTTAAAAGTTCTTGAGCCATTTTGGCCATATCATTAGCAGTTGTATAGTGAGTCTCACTATCAAGACCATGAGGATTATCGAAATGAGTATTTACAAGTCCTAATTCTTTTGCTTTATCATTCATCATTTTGACAAAGTTTTCTATACTTCCTCCTATTTTTTCAGCCATAGCTACTACGGCGTCATTTCCACTTGCAACGGCTATTCCTTTTAATAAATCTTTTACTTTATATTTTTCTCCTGCTTGTAAAAATATTTGTGAGCCGCCCATACTAGATGCATTATCTGATATTACAACTTCATCATCATAGCTTATTTTATTATTATCTATTGCTTCCATTATAAGTAGCATACTCATTACTTTAGTCATACTAGCTGGTGGTAATTTCTCATTACTATTTTTTTCATATAAAACTTTTCCAGTAGATACCTCAAGAAGTATTGCACTTTTAGAATTTGGTGCTAAATCTTCCATAGCATTTACTTTATTAACACATGAAAATATTATTAATAAAGTAATTAAAAACTTCTTCATATTTCACCTCTATTAAAAGCTATGAAATTATGAAGAAATTATGCTATACAATTAAAGTTATCATAAAGAAATGAAATAAACTTCCAGCAAGACAAAAGAAGTGAAATATAGAATGCATATATTTTTTGTGACTTCCAAGTAAATATAGAACTGCGCCAATAGAATATAAAAGACCTCCCAGTATTAAAAATTTAATTCCTAGGATTGGCATTTTAGTTAATAAGTCTTTTAAAGTAAATAATACAGCCCATCCAGTTAGCAAATGACAGGCACATGATAGTTTTTGGTATTTATCAATATCTATACAAGTAAGTATCATACCAATTATTGTTATTATCCAAACGAACCAAAAAGTTAAATATCCTATTTTATCTCTAAGGCATACTAGTGTTAATGGCGTATAAGTTGCTGCTACTAATAGATAAACATTACAATGATCAATTACTCTTAATATTTTTTTACCTTTAACTTTAGGAGAAAGACTATGATAAATACATGAGATAATATATAGTATAATGGATAAAGACCCATATACTGCGCAAGCTACTATAGCTATTTTATTTTGCTTATGACATGATAGTACTATTAAAATTACAAGACCGACTATACTTAAAGCTGCACCTATGCCATGACTTATAGCATTTATTATTTCTTCTCCTAAACTATATTTTGGAATACTTATCTTATTCATAACTCCTCCTCCTATAATAAAATATTATGCATGAACCATATAAAAAGGAAGATTTTATCTTCTTAATAAATTTTTTAAATACTTATAAATCATATCATAATTGTCTTAATAAATCTAGATGAGCTTTTTTAAATTTTTTAGCATTAGGCAAATTATTCAAATGGAGATAGTACTATGCGGAAACTGTTGTAGGAACTAGCACTACCATAGTTGCCATAGAAACCAAACACACCAGCACCAGTGGTACCATTGTAACTGCCACCACGCAAGAACCAAGGATAACTAGAATAAACAAAACCGGCGTAGTCTCCATTCCATTCTTGTACTTCTCCTGTTGCATTTCCGAGGATTTTATTTGCATATGCATTTGTTCCTGTATATATATCTTTATATCTTGCTGGGATACTTGATACATTTAATCCTGATGAACTTGCTGTATTATTGTAGTTTCCCATTACATATTCCCATGCTCCTCCACTTGTATCATATATTCCACTTATATTATCGGTTGTACTTGCATGATATCCAGTGCTCGTATTCCAGGCATTTTGACATCCATTATACTCTCCTGCTGATACACTTGATCCTGCACATCCTGTTGTATATGTACTACTATTATTTATCCACACTTCACTATTTCCTCTTCCGTATTTTGAGTTTGTTAAATAGGCCATAGCTCCCCACTCTGTATTTTTCATCATATGACTATCTAATCCTCTATTAAAGTTATATGCGGTATTATACATTGTACTTATATTTATATTTCTTAAACTTGTTACATTTGGTTTTACTGTTAAAGCTGATGTACTTCCTGTTGCTTCAAACTTTCCTACCCACAAACCATTTACTCCAAGGCTTGTAAACGCTGGATGAGTAAGCCATGATCCATCAGTTGTTCCATTTACATTTTCTTCTCCAAATTCTATTTCTATTTCTCTTGGACTTGTTCCACTTGCTCCTGCTGTATTGAATAACTTATATCGATATTTTGGTATCCACACAAAATATCCTTTTATTGCTTCTTCTGGTATGGTTGCTCCGACACTATATGTATCTGCTCCATTTAATATTACCGCATTAGCCCATTTACTTTCTTATAATCATACCAATTACTATCAACTGTATTTGTTTTAACGACTGTTCCATCAT
>CAOJUX010000041.1 GCA_948444795.1 uncultured Erysipelotrichaceae bacterium
TATCTAAATAGTAGATACTATAATCCAGAGTGGGGTAGATTTATTAATGCTGATAATTATATAAATACAAATCAAGGAATGTATTCATTAAACATGTATACTTATACAGAAAATAATTTTATAAATAGATTAGATACTGAAGGTATATTTTGGTTTGTGGTGGCTAGATCACTGGTTAGAGGAGCTATATCAGCAGCATTAACTACTATTAACAATATTGTTTCTGGAAATGATTATGGTGAAGGTGTATGGCAATCATTTGTTGCTGGTATGTTTTCTGGCGCAATATCTGCAATTCCGTTAAACTTTAAAAAATATGGAAATATATTAATGAATTATGGAAGCGCGCTTATAGAGAGCATATTAAATGGATCAAATATATTAAATGTTTTTTTGGATACAATTATAAACGGAACTTTAGGTATAACTAGTAAAGATGTTTATAACATTGGAGAAACATGGATTAGGCCAGAAACATTTAGTACCAGTTTCACAGGAAAATATCAGCAGAAAATGACCATTAATGATATTGTTTCTGGTTATAGAGCATCATCAGTAACAAACCAATATTCAATTACGCAAAATATGTATAATGAATATCACTCTAAAATTCAAGAAAAAGTTGCCGCAAATGCTGTAATAGGAGCATTGCCTAATCCCAAATACAATAACATTGTAGACGGAGTAGTAAATGGACTTATTAATAACACAAGAAAGAAATCAAAAATACACTAAAAAGCGAGGTATTAAAAATGTTGACTAGAACTATGACTGCAATGGAAAAAAATATTTGTTTACTAATTTTCTTTGGTGGCATGCTAATAGCGTATATTATAACGTTAATCGTAAATAAAAAAATGAGTAATAGATTTAAAATTATATATTTTAAAACATCACTAGTTTTAGGATGTATATGTATATTTATAAGTCTTATAATTTATTTATATATATGGTTTGCATATAATATAGATTCAGCAAAAGAAAATTTATTGCACTTTATATTTTTTGCAATAGGAGGAGCTATAAGCTCTTTTGGATGTTCTATGTCAATCTTTGGAACTTTTCAAAAAGCAAAACCTCAAAGATTTCAACTAAAACAAAATAATTATGAAGAATATAGTAATTATTTAGCCAAAAGAGTAAAAGCATATGGTTATGAATTAAATTATGAATTAGAAAAAATAAAATTTTATAAAAAAGAAATAAAAAGAAAAATATATTTTATAATTGATGTAAAAGTAGAAGAACTAACAGAAGATGTATTTAATGAATTATATAATAATAAGATATTTCCAAATATAGAAGAAGAATTTGAAAAGATGAAAAACAAGGGGAATATACTTAATGTTATAATGATAATAAGTGTAGATAGAATAACTCCATTTTTCTATAAATATATAGAGAGTGAAGATTTAGATAAAAGATTTTATAAATATCCAGTAGGAATATCCTTTGGAAGTAATCAAATATATATAAATGGAGAAGAACCAATAAGATATAACCCATGTAAAAAACTAAAACAAGAATTGGAAACTATAATGGAAATAAAAGAAAATAAGTCTTCAGAGTAAAATCTGAAGCTTTTTCTTTCTTTAAACAATAATAATATGATATACTATATTTAAGAATTAAAAGATATATTAGTCATAAATTTAAATATTTTTTAGATTAATTGAGTAGCTGTTTTATGAAAACTCTGATTCTTAGTATTGATTTAGAAGATAGGCTTAAATATTATGATTACTGCTTATTTAAAACAAATGACAATAATACTGTACGAAAAACAAACAAATACTATTATAAATAACTGTAATTATACTTTTTGAGATGATATTTAAAGAAAAAGAATATTCCATAATATATAGAAGGAGAAGATTATGCTAAAATTTATAATTATCATAATATGTTTAATATTATTATTTATAATAATACTAAAATATAAGCAAAAAAAGAGTCCGATACTATACATTAGAATTTTAAGTGTGCTTTTATTCGCAATAATATTTCTTCCTTTAGAAGCTATAGGAAAGAAGTTTGACTCATTAGAAGAAGCATTTAACTATTATTTTTCTGAATATATATTAATTGATAAACAAAAAATTGGAAATGAATATTTAGTTTTTTATGGAGATACTAACTATAATTTATCATATGCAAAATTTAATGAAAAAAATAATAAATGGAAATTATCTAGTTACATTTATGTTAATTTTAAACGCAAATTAGTTTATAACAATGAATGTCTTATGACTGAATATTTTCCTAATAAAGAAA
Organism: uncultured Erysipelotrichaceae bacterium; assembly: GCA_948444795.1. Classification (GTDB taxonomy): domain Bacteria; phylum Bacillota_I; class Bacilli_A; order RF39; family UBA660; genus MGBC108787. Next base: position 2,275 of record CAOJUX010000041.1, read on the forward strand.
AAGTAGCATTGAAGATTATATGTGATATTAGGAATTTAGGCGGAAAAAATTATTATATTCAGAACTCAAAATTAGAAGAACTTAAAAAAGTCGATTTTAAAAAAAATACTTATTATGGTCTATTTAATAGAGGAGAATATATTTTAGTTAGCAATGAAAAAATATATTTAGATTAATATTAAAGTAAAAGCTATTCTTTATTGGAAGTATTTAAAAAAGTATAGACATAAAAGATATAATTTGATATATTAAAAATAATAATAGGAGTGTTTATATGAGTTTAGAAGAAGAAATTTATGGTGGAAGAAAATTAAAGAAAGGAATAAAAATATTTATAATAATATTTATTATTTTAGGCTTTATTATTGGAGGGTTATTTGCATTTCAATACCTATTTAATAATCCATATAATGTTTATAAAAGCATAATTAATAAAACTCATGATAATATAATAAATTTTTTAAATGACAGCGAAGAAAAAAGCATTGATTTATCTAGTATTGATATATTAAGAAATGAATATAATTTTAAAATACAAACATCAATACCTGAATTAAAAGAATTCGCTAATTATAAATACAATATTGAAAATATAATTGATTTTAAACAAGAAAAATATGAACAAAAAATGAAAATTAGTGATTCTGAAAAAGAACAAAAAATTTTTGATATAGGATTTTATTATGATAAAGATAAAACATTATTTGCCAGTGATACAATGTATAACAAGAGCGTTGAATTACCACTAGAAAACCAAGCAGAGTTATTTTCTTCTGTTGAAGATATAATTAATTTAATGCATTCAAATATAAATACTAAAGATTTAAAATATGCTATAACATCTATCAAGGATTCTATGCTAAAAGCAATCGATAAAAAAAGCTTAAAATCTAAATTTGATAAAATAAAAATCGATAATGAATACATAAATGTGCTTCGCTTTGATTATGAATTTGATAAAAAAGTTTTAAATGAAGTATATAATATTTTAACTGATGATTTACTAAATAATTATGAATTTATAGCTATAATTAGTAAATTATTAGAGGTTACTCCTGATGAAGTAGAAAAGTTAATTAAGGAGCAAAAAGACAGCTTTACTAAAGCAGATTCTTTTACAATTAGCATTTATAAAAAGGTATTTAGTTCTAAAGTTATAAAATTTGAGCTTGAAACTGCTGATGAAATGCGCATTACATATTTTGATGATGTAATAGAAATTAATTATAAAAAAGAAGAATTAAAATTAGATATGTCTAATAAAGTTAAAATACTTACTTACCAAAATAATGAAAAAGAAATAATAAATTTTGAAATAAACAAAATAGATTCCAATTTAATTGATATGAAATACACTATAAATATTGAAGAACATAATATAAGTGGAGAATTATATTTAAATTGTAAGAAAAAGTCAGAAACTTCCTTATTTTCTGATATAAGTTTTAGCTTAATGACTAAAATAAATGGCCAAGATATACATTTTCGGATATTTGGCAGTTTAGCAAATTATAAAGTAGATAAGTTAAGTTTAATAAATACTGATGATACTATTAAAATTAATGATTTAGATATAAATACATTAACTAATATATTTAACAAAGGTAAAGATGCTTTAAAAGGTACTCCATTTGAAAATATTTATAATATGATTTTATTTTAAGAAACAGCTAAAAAAGCTGTTTTTTCTAGCACAATTCCAGTACTATTTTTCATATATAAATAGTGGAGGTGAGAATAATGACTAAGCTAAAACTTACCATGAATAGTATTGGAGGCATAATATTAAGTTTAATAACCTATTTTTTAGGAGGTCTAGATTCATCATTAAAAATATTATTAATAGTAATAGCAATTGATTATATTACTGGTCTTTGTAAAGCTATATATAATAAAAAAATTAATAGTATTATTGGTATTAAAGGAATCATTAAAAAAGTAGGATATTTACTTATAGTAGCTCTAAGTGTTATTGCCGATAAATTAGTTGGTGATAGTGGTGCTATTAGAATTTTAGTAATTTATTTTTTTATAGCTAATGAGGGCATATCCATACTAGAAAATTGGGGATCCATGGGTCTTCCACTTCCAAAGAAAATACTAGAAGTATTTGAACAATTAAAAGAAAAGGAGATGAATTAAATTGAGCAAATTATTAAATGTCCAAAATAATATTTTAAAAAGTGGTCGTCATTACTTAACTAGTGATTATAAAACCAGAAATGAAAATAGAAGTACTCACAATGGTATGGACTTTGTAGGACCTAATGGTATTGATGATATCGTTGCTCTTGCTAGTGGTACTGTTGCATACATCCGTTATGATAGTCGCAGTGGCCATTGGATAGGTATTAAAAGTGATAATTATGAACATCGCTATTTCCACTTAGATGGTAATAAAATTTATGTTAAAGTTGGCAGCAAAGTTAACAAAGGTGATGTAATTGCAACTATGGGTAAAAGTGGTAATGCTACAAATTATAATGTCCACTTTGCTATATATAAAAATGGATATGTAGATCCACTACCATATCTTATGGCCTCAGATTCTAATGCTTTTGAAACATTTGTTAAAGACTTACAAGCGGCTATAGGAGCAAATGTCGATGGCATTCCAGGTCCTGAAACTCTAGCTAAAACTATCACTATAAATACAAGCACTAACTGGAATCATAAAGCAGTAAAAGTTTTACAAACCTATTTAGCTAGTCTTGGCTATGATTTAGGAAAATATGGCATCGATGGTAAATTTGGCCCTGATATGAAAAAAGTCATAAAAGATTATCAAAAAAATATAGTAGGTCTTACGGGCAATTATGTTGATGGAAGTCTAACTGCTCATATGTACACATGGAAGAAATTATTGAAATTATCATAATTTCTTCTTTTTAAATACAAGAGGTATGTTATGATTTTAATTAGAATAAAACGTTTAGTTGCAAGTTTAATAGATTTTATGGTTATTTCCTTTGTGATATTAATACCAGCTCATTTAATAACAGGACTAAATTATAATATTCGTATTGAATTCCTAGAATTAAATCCCATCCAAAATAGTACTAATATATCTTTACTAATGTGGATTATATTTTTTACTTTAATAATATTTAAAGATGTTTTCTTTTATCAAAGTCTTGGTAAAAAAGTTATGAAAATAGCTATATATAAAAAAGATGCAATACTAAAAAATAGTTTAATTATTATATTTCGTAATTTACTATCAGCTATTTTTATTAGTTTTTATCCCATAACAATTATCTTCTTTGGCAAAAGTATAGGAGATATAGTATTTCGAACTCATGTTAAAAATATAGAAGTAGATAATCCTAAAATAGTCTAAAAAAACTACCAAAGTTGGTAGTTTTAAAATGAATTAATATTGTATTTTCTTAATCTTTGACGTATAATTTAGTAAAGAGGTGGAAATTATGGATATGTGGATATTATGGTTAATAATAGTTATCCTTTTAACATTTTTAGAAGTTATAACTATTAACTTAGTAAGTATTTGGTTTATTGCTAGTGCTTTAGTAAGTTTATTTCTATCATTTATGATTGATTCATTTTATATTGAATTCGCGGTTTTTGTTTTATTAGGCCTTGTTTTAATGCTAATAACTAGACCTATTTTACTTAAGAAAATGCCTCGAAAAGAGGTTAAAACAAATTTAGATCGCGTTATTGGAATGGAAGGAATTGTTACTGAGGAAATAGCTAAACATAAAATTGGTGAAGTAAAAGTTGATGGTAAGCATTGGAGTGCGATATCTGATACGAAAATTGAGGTTGGAGCTACAATTATTGTAGAATCAATAGATGGCGTTAAGCTTTGTGTTAGAAAGGGTGAGAAGTAATGGAGATTTTTATTGCACTTTTAATATTAGCGGCAATCATTGTTATTCCTAATATTAAAATTGTTCCACAAGCAAAAGCGTATGTTATAGAGAGGTTAGGAAGTTATTATACTACATGGCAAAATGGGTTACATTTTAAGATTCCATTTGTTGATCGTATTGCTAAAACAGTAAGTTTAAAAGAAATTGTTAAAGATTTTGATCCACAACCTGTTATTACAAAAGATAATGTTACAATGCAAATTGACACAGTAGTATATTTTCAAATTACAGATTCAAAATTATACACATATGGTGTAGAAAATCCCGTAAATGCTATTGAAAATTTAACTGCTACTACTTTAAGAAATATTATCGGCGAATTAGAGTTAGACCAAACTTTAACTAGTCGTGATATTATTAATAGTAAAATGCGTTCAATTCTAGATGAGGCAACTGACCCATGGGGAATTAAAGTTAACAGAGTTGAAGTAAAAAATATTATGCCTCCAAAAGATATTCAAGAATCTATGGAAAAACAAATGCGTGCCGAAAGAGAGCGTCGCGAAAAAATATTACAAGCAGAAGGCGAAAAGAAAAGTAGTATTTTAATTGCTGAAGGTGAAAAAGCTAGTGCTATCCTAAGAGCTGAAGCTCAAAAAGAAAGCAAAATTAAAATTGCCGAGGGCGAAGCAGAAGCTATGTTAAAAATTAAAGAAGCAGAAGCTAAAGGAATTGAGCTTTTAAAAGAAGCTAAAGCTGATAGAGCAGTATTAACTCTTAAAAGTTATGAAGCTTTAGGTAAAGTAGCAGATGGACAATCAACTAAATTAATAGTCCCAGCTAACTTACAAGACATAGCAACATTTGGTACTACTCTTGCTGAAAGCATGAAGGATAAGAAATAATCTTATCTTTTTAAATTATGAAACATAATATTGAACCATATTATAATATAGATTCTGAAATATTAATATTAGGTTCATTTCCGAGTGTTAAATCCCGCAATGAAGGATTTTATTATGCCCATCCCCAAAATCGTTTCTGGAAAGTTTTAAGTAGTGTTTTTGAAGAAGAAGTCCCAACTAGTATTCAGCTTAAGAAAGATTTCTTAAAAAGAAATAAAATAGCTTTATTTGATGTTTGCGCTTATTGTGAAATAAAAGGTTCAAGTGATACATCTATTAAAAATGTTATCCCTAATAATATAAATATAATTTTAAATAATAGTCATGTAAAAAGAATATTTACAAATGGCAAAACAGCCTATAATCTTTATAATAAGTTAATAAAAGATAAAGTTTTTATTGATGCCACATATTTACCAAGTACAAGTCCTGCTAATGCCACATTTGATTTTACTAAACTATATGAGGCTTACCAAGTCCTAAAAGAAAAGTGTCAATAAAGTAAACTTTATCTTTTATATTTAAATTCTTTATGATATAATTTATAAGGTGGTAAAATAATGAGGAAGTTAAATCAATTTGGATATTCTAAAATAGAAATATTAGTTATAGTTTTATTATTAGGTGTAGTAGCATTCATTACAATAAATCAAACTTCATATGCTTTTGCAATAGATAATTCTAGTGCTGTAGAAGAAACTAAAGGTTTAATTGAACTACAAGCTGAGAATTATGCGATAGATAATTTAGATTTATTTAAAGAAACAACAACTACATATATATCTGTAAATGATTTAGTTGAAAATAAGTATTTAATTGGTAATGATGAAGGTCTTATTACTAATCCCTCAGATAGTAGTAAAAATTATAATGATAATAAAATAAAACTAGAATATAATGCTGAGAAAAACAAAGTAGTAGCTAGTTTCATAGATTAAGTCAAGTCATAAACTTGATTTTTATTTTAAGTAATAGTATAATATTCTAAGAAAGAAGGAGGAGACAATGGAACAAAAATTAAAGAATTTAACATATATTGTCTTAATAGGTTTTTTAGTTAATATTTTCTTAACTGCAGGTTTATATTTTAAGACCTTTAATACTAGTAATAATGAAGGAACTTCTAATAATGGCTCAACTAAAACTTATGATGTAAGTAAAATGACTAAAGTTAATGTTGATGGAGCTAAAGCTTTATTTGATTCTAAAGAAATTCAAGTATTATATATCGGACGTAGTGATTGTAGTGTTTGTATAGATACAGTACCAGTATTAAATGAAGTTCAAAAAGAATTAAATTATGTAACTAATTATCTTGATTTAAATTCTGTAAGTAATTGGAAGACTGAATTAAAACCTCTAGCAGATTTAATGACAGTTAAAACTAAATTAACTACTACAGTGAGAAATGAAGAAGGCGAAAGTGAAAAAGTAACTTTAGATGATACTATGGGTAATATTTTCATTAAATATGGATTTACACCAACTATAGTAATTATCAAAGATGGCAAAATGGTTGATGGCTTTATTGGTTACAAAGACCATGATACAGTAAAAAAGCTAGTAGAAAAATATATGTAGGACAAAACTAAACAGTTTGTCCTTTTTTCGACATTTTTTTAATATTCTATATGTTATCATAGGCACTATCTTTCAGGAAAGGGATGGTTGTTTATGCACAATGAAGAACTAGAAAATATCAAAAAAGAATTTTTAAGAATAAAGAAAATGGGTTATATATGTAATACTAAAAAAATATCTAATGGGATAGTTAATGTTTTTAATAGTAATATTAATACCAAATTACTAAAAAACGTAGATATTAAGAGTAAAGGAAATTATACAAGAGTTTACAAAAAACTATTTTTGGCTCCACCTGATGGTGATAGTGAATATATTAAAAGGCTATATAAAAATTATAGCTATCAAGACCAAATAGATAAGAGATATCGTATTTTAGGATGTTTTATACAAGCTAATTGTTCTACTTTTATAGGAGCAAGATTTCTATTTCGTCTCAAAATAAAATATGATGAAGAAAAAGTGTTTTTAACTATTTGTGACCGCAATTTTACAATTATTGAAGAAAAAGTATATTGGACCTTTGATTCTCTTAAAAACAATTTAAAAAATAATTTTCCTACTTTAGTACTTATAAAAGCTTGGTCTAAAACCATTAAAGGTTTAGAGTATTATAAATATTATGATATTGAATTTTTAGAATTAAAATCTTTTTCTTCCTTTCTAAAATTATTAGAAGATGGAACTATAAGAATAAGTCTTAAAATAGGAACTTTTCGAAAGGGTTCAAAAAAAGGACAAATTAATAATTTTGGAACTTACTTTGAAATCCAAGAATTAGATTATGAAAAATTATATACTAAACTTAAATTATAGCTTTTCTTCCTTTCTTATGATAAAATGAAAATGGTGATTATATGCAAAATAAAAGAATGTTAATGTCTATCGGAGGTATTATAAGTATTATTTTAATTTTGGGGTTATCCTCTATATTTAATAAGGAACCTAAAAGTGATTTTATGGAAAATATCATTAATCAAATGAAATCTAGTACAAGCTTAGAAATTTATGAATTAGACACTAGTATTAAAGAAGAAAAGTACTCTTTAAAATCTACAATTAAGAAAAAAGAAGAAATAAATAAATTTCGAAATATTATAACCAGTGGATTTATATTAGATGAGGAGACTAAACAAGTTATTACTCCTAGATATAAATTAGTTTTTCTTGATAACAAATCTAAACAAATATTAGAAATAACTTTTTTTCCTAGTTTAAAAGTTAAAATTGATAATACAATTTATGAAATAAGTAACATAGATTTTGAGACACTCGAAGATATTATCAAAAATAGCTAGACAATTAATATGTTCTTGTAAAAAAGTCTTGATTTTTGCATATATTTATACTATAATGAATATGCATTTAAAAAGAAGTGCGTTAATAAAGGATGCGCTCTTAGCTCAATTGGATAGAGCGTTAGACTACGGATCTAAAGGTTAGGGGTTCGACTCCCTTAGGGCGCACCATCTTCGAGAAGTAGCACAATTTGGCAGTGCACTTGGTTTGGGACCAAGGGGTTGCAGGTTCAAATCCTGTCTTCTCGACCATTTCGTAATATATCCCCATAATATGGGGTTTTTATATGCCTTAAATAACACTTGATTATTTGGTAGAAATCTTTTATAATATCTAATACAAAAAGAAGGGGATTTTATGTGTTACTTAGAGCATATGCTTTTAGAAGGTAAAGTAGAAGTTCTTAATTCATTCAGTGAAGAAGAACTAATAGAGCAAGCTAGATTAATTAAAAATAGTAAATATAAATTAGATATAATAAATACCTGTAGAGACTTTTTCTTTATTCATCCAGAATTTTGGCTTTTAGTTTTATGTGATTTAGAGGAGTATTTTGATATTTCAGTAGAATTAAAAGAAACTATTGAAAGAGAGTTTAATTATGAAGAATGTTTAAGTTTAATAAAATTCTCTAAAGGTGAAGAATACATTAAAAATAATATTGTTTCTCTAATAGCTAATAATCCCAATATATTAGAAATTTTAATTTCCCAAATTATTAAAGATTATGCCGCTAAAAAGCAAGATTTAGAAAATCTTTTATATCATGATGATATGCATATTAGAGCCTTAACTATATGCCATTTAATAACAGCGCATCCTAATATTTTAGCACTATATAATGAAGATATTATTAAAATGATGATGAAGTTTAATATTAACGGTCAAATAGAATATATGAATAGTGAAGATGCGAGTGAAATAGCTTATCGTCTTTTCTATACTGAAAATATATCATTATTTAATAAAGTAAAAGAATTTATTTTTAGAAGTTATCAAACTAATACTTTAGGAACAAAAATTTTAGATTATTGTAATGTTTATCATCATTATCCAACTCCTAAAAGTGAAGCAGAACTTGCATCGGATGCCAATAGATATTTTGCTAGCAATCCTAATATTCGTTTTTATTTAAGTAGTAATTGGAGTTCAAATTTGAACCAAAAGATTTTAGACTATTTTAGTCATTATTTAGCTATTTATAACAAAATCGGCCAAGTTCCTGTTGATAGAATATATTTTAATGGTTTAGGCGAAAAGCTAGAACAGTACATTGATAAGTATTTAAGCCTTAGTACTAAGCATAAAGATGTACATTTTCCAAATTTTAGCGGAACAACTTGTGTAGCTATAAGAATTGGAGATTTTATCTTGAAATTAATAAACAAGAAATATAATTGCGCTCCTATAATATGTCCTGACTTATATTTAATAATCAAAAGTTTAGAAGAAGACTACATCAGAAAAGATAGTGGGGTAGTTATTGCAGGCTTAGAAGTTGCGCCATTTTTAGAAAGAGATGCATCAGGTGTTCCATCTATATATCTTGATAAATTTATGTCTACATTAAAAGATATGGGATATGTATATTTAGATGCTAGTAATCATGACAATTTTAGGTTATTAGATTCTTATCAAGATGCATTTACTGAAAACCCTGAATCCTTACCAGATTGGTTTAAAGAGTATCCTATTGTCATAGTTGACCGTGATGCTATAATTAAAACTGAAGAACATTATTATAGTCGCCATTAAAAAAGATTAAAGTCTAACACTTTAATCTTTATCTTTGCCTAGAATTTTATCAATAGAATAATGATATTTTTTTGCAAGTTCTACTAATACCACAGTTAAAATTAATGACTTACTATTTTCATATCTATTCCAAGTAGGCTGATTAATATTTAAAGCATCAGCAATAGCCACTTGAGTAAGACCTTTTTTAGTTCTAATTTTTTTTAAATTTTCACCTGTGATTTTAATTTTTATATCAGGTTTTGCATTAGAATATTTCTTCTTATTATTAAAACCTACAACATAATCAATAGAAACATCAAAATAATTACAGAACTGATTAAGTCTTCGAAGGGGAATAGTATCTGTACCGCATTCCCACATACTATATGAACCTTTAGTTACATTCATAATCTCTGCGATATCTTTTTGTTTCAAACCTGCTTCTTCTCGAATTTCTTTCATCCTAGGAAATTGCATAATTATCACCAGTAATAATTTTCTCAAAAAAATTGAGTATATTCACTTTTTGGAGTTTATATGCATAATATTTTACAATTTGAGAATTATATGATAAAATTATATTAGGTGATAATAATGGATAAGTGCATTTATATTACAAATTTATTTGATAATATAAAAAATAATATCGAATTTGATAGTGATATAATTGCAATTAACACCATACTAAATACTATGCTAAAAATTGATTTAAATAAAAGCATTAAAAGTTGGAAATATGTTTTAAAAAGGTACAATATTAAATTATTATCTAAAGATATGGATTTTACGCCAATTTTAAAAGATTATCCTACACATTTATTAGAAGAAATAGGTTTGCAAAATTTTTTAGATTTAATAAATTCTTTCAAAAAAGAACATTTAGAATATCTACATAATAATTTATTTAATATATATTTAGAAGAATGTGGACTTTTTACAGCATTAAGTAAAATAATTATTACTGGAGATAAGAAAAGGGAAAGGGAATTCATAGATATAGCTATAAAAGAATATAAAAGCTACCCATTAGGTATATTTGACCCCGCTGACTTTATCCACCGTGTTATTATATTTCATTTACAAAACAATTTAAAAGATATTAGTTTTCTTTTAACACTTGCAGAGATTCCTAGAAGCAAAAAAGACCAAGCTTTATTAAAAACACTCTTAATTGACTACATTTAATGTTGTACATGTAAAAAAATGTCAAATTTTTATAGTTTAACTTCATAAATATGTAAATATTTAGTATTATAATATTGTAAAGGAAGTGGTTATATGTTATATCCTTCAATCGATAAACTACTAAATATTGTTGATTCGAAGTATATTTTAGTTCATGTTTCTTCAAAAAGAAGTAAACAAATGCTTGAAAATCGTCATTTTCAAATGAAAGCAAAAGAATACGTTAATAAGAAGGAACTTGGAAGAGCTTTAGAGGAAATTGAAAAGGGTTTAGTAAAAATTCAATAAATTCACAAAAAACTCTTGATTTTAACTATCCTGTATGTTAAGATAGTTATGTCCTTTGGGGAATTAGCTCAGTTGGCTAGAGCATCTGCCTTGCACGCAGAGGGTCGCGGGTTCGAGTCCCACATTCTCCACCATTGAGGTTAAAAGTCGCACTTTAAGCGATTTTACATATATAAAGTTCATAGTATTTGATATTATGGGCTTTTTTCATTGTTGTAAAGGAGTTG
>CAOJUX010000042.1 GCA_948444795.1 uncultured Erysipelotrichaceae bacterium
TCATGCAAGTACAACAGATAATATAAGTGGAATATATGATACAAGTGGAGGAGCATGGGAATATGTAATGGGAAACTACAATAATACAGCAAGTTCATCAGGATTAAATGTATCAAGTATCCCAGCAAGATATAAAGATATATATACAGGAACAAATGCATATGCAAATAAAATCCTCGGAGATGCAACAGGAGAAGTACAAGGATGGAACTCTGACTACGCCTATTTTGTTTCTTCTGGTAGTCCTTGGTTCGTACGTGGTGGCGATTCCCCTGTTACCACTGGTACTGGTGTGTTTAGTTTCAGTACCCTTCTTGGCTTTGCTCATTCCGACTACAGTTTCCGCGTAGTCTTATCACCAAATAAATAAAAATTTAAAAATATTATAAAAAAATAACTCTATTTTACTATTATATTGAAAATGGAGTTATTTTTCTTTTACATTTTTAATATATTCTTGATATGCTTTAGTTTCAAATTTATCATGAACTTTTTTATATTCTAAGTTATGTTCTTTTAAAATATTTTTTACTAAAAATTCTGTAAAATGAGGATTTCTGGCAAGTACGGGCCCAAGTAAATAAGTGCCATAAAAATTCTTTTTCCAAATCCCTTCAAAATTACTTTTAGGAACATATCCTGTACCAATATTAACATTAAATAAGTTTTTCTCATTAACATTTTTAAGGACAGTATCACGATTTTGAAATCCAATTATTTCATTTTTTAATTTACTATTCTGAAAAAATTGTTCTCCAACTATTCTAAAATCAATTTCTTTACTATCAAAATCTAAAACATCCAAGCAACATTTTTCATCATCATTTAAATCCAGATAATATTTACCAAAAAGATTAATAGCATTACCTGTTACAATAAAAAATTTATTATTATCTATTGCATTTTTTATTTCATTTTTATATTTTAAAATATCTATAAGACTTAAATTAAATGCTTCAGTATTTCCACTACCTATATAAAATATATCATATTTATTAAAATCAATATTATCATCAATAGTAAGTTCTGATATTTTAGTATTTATTCCTTGTCTTTCTAAATGCTTCTTTAAGACTTTTACGTTGCCATTTTCCCCATAAAGATTCATTAAATCATAATATAAATGAGCTATTTTAATTTCCTTCATTATTTGCCTCCAGAATTTGTTTTTTTATTATATCCGTCATATCAAAACATACCATTGTATAGATATCATATTTGGTTTCATTAAGGACAGTGGTTAATATATCATCTATTTCATCTATTAAAATAATTTTTTTAGAATCAATATTTGCATATATAAGCCGATTTGCAACATCATACTTAAATTTGCCTATACAAAATATTTTATCAATATTGCTATTATTTAACATTTCAAATTCAACATCCCAAAGCCAAGAAATATCATTAAATTTATATCTTCGTGAAACATTTTCAAACCCTAAAACTACTGATTTTTTTCCTTCTTTATCAATAATATATTTTAAAGATTGATAATAGCTTAAAGAATTTTCATTTTTGCTTTCTAAAAGAGTTATATTATGATTATTTACTTTATATGCATTAGCTCTTTTACATTCTACTTGTTTGTTATTTAAAATATTAATAATATCAACTTCTTTAATGCCGATTTCACTACATAAAGCATAAGCAGCTATATTTGAATAGGCTTCATAAAAAATATCTTTATTTAAATTAATATTATTTTTATTAATTTTCATCTTTTGTTTTTTTAAATCAACATTTGTTCCTGTAAAATCTAGATTTCCTCTTTTGAAATCACAATTTTTACAGGCAAAAGATCCAATATGGCCATAATGATAGAATTTATAATCTAATTTTTTATGGCATTTTGGACAGTAAACATTATCTACAGAATCTAATTTTATATGAGTGCTACTATCAACTGTTTTATCAATTCCATAAGTTATTATTTTGCCCGGATATGAAATTTTAGCTTTTAAAAGACCTGGATCATCTGCATTAAGGATTAAAGTTGTAGAGCCATCCAGTGCTTCAAATATTGCTTTATAAACAAGATCTGGGCTGCCACTTCTAGATGGTTGATCACGAGTAATATTAGTAATAACTAAGTGAGACATTTTATTTTTCTTAAAAGCTAAATGAAGATGTTTTTCATCTATTTCTAAAAGTAAAACATCATGTTTAAATTTGCCAAATATAGTACAATTATTTAAAATTAAGGTAGTAATAGCTCTAATCCCATTAGAACCTGATTCATTAAAGACTACATCAATACCAGATTCTTTTAAAATATGAGCTATTAAATTGGTTGTTGATCCTTTACCACTAGATCCTGTCACTCCAATAACTAATTTAGGATACTTAATTTTTTCTAAAATATTTTGTCTAATATTATAAGAAAAAGTACCAGGTAAAACAGTGCCATTTCTTTTAGTTATTTTACAGCCTAAAGTTATAAATTTATTAACTAATATTTGTAGCATCATAAGCATATTAATCACCAAGTAATATTGTAACATAATATTTTAAACTTTACACTAATTAAAAATAAGTTTATAATTAATTTAGATTTAAATTAAGGAGGTTTTGTAAAGATGAAAGTAGAAATTGATGCTATTGAACTTGAAAATATTAAAGATAATTTAGAATCTTTTGCTAATATTCTTGAATTATGCTTTAAAGAAATGGGTTATAGAAGTGAATTAGAACGAGAAATAAAATATATAGATTATATAAAAGAAAGTAGTAAGCTAGAATTACCTAAAGATAATCTTGTTTATACAGTAGACTATGAAACATTTATAAATAATATAGTAATGTTTGCTATTTCAACTAATAAATTATTACAAGAAAAGGCAAATATATTTGATATTGATCCTTATTTATATGACGATGTTTGTAATAATGCAAGCTTTAATAAACAACTTTTAGAAGAGTTATTAGAAAGCATAAAACTACAAATACAAGGCTTAAGTGATGATCGTTTAATAAAACTATTAAATAATGCTGAAGTATATATTAACAGTATAACTATTCCAATGGATCTATTAGTCATTTAATATAAATATTAGAAAATAAAGGTGAAGTATGAAACGTAGTGAAGTAGATTATAATTTATTAAGTCCAGGTATGAAACAATATTATGATATTAAAGAAGAACATAAAGATGAACTTTTGTTTTTTAGATTAGGGGATTTTTATGAATTATTTTTTGAAGATGGTGAAATTGCTGCAAGAGAACTGGAGCTAACTTTAACAAGTAAAAATGCTGGATTAAAAGAGCGAGTTCCAATGTGTGGAGTACCATATCATTCTGTTAAACCTTATATTGAAAAATTAATTAACAAAGGATATAAAATAGCTATATGCGAGCAACTTGAAGACCCTAAAAATACAAAAGGCATGGTTAAAAGAGGAGTAGTCGATGTAATTAGTAAAGGAACAATTATCGATAGTGATTTACTTGATAATCATGATAATAATTATATTGCTAGTATTCTTGATTTTTCTTTTATGTACATTTTATGTTATGCTGATATCTCCGCTGGGAATATGGCAATTTTAAAAATAGAACACAAAGTAGATAAATTATTAAATGAAATACTAAATTTAAATATAAAAGAAGTAATTTTAAAAGATAATAGTAATGAAGAACTAATAGGGTTACTCAAAGGTAATTATAATATAGATGTATCTATAAGTAATAATATTTTAGAAGAAAATATATTAATAGATACTGTAAGTGATATTAGATTTAAAGAAAGCATAGGACATTTATTATATTATTTAATTGTAAAAGAATTAAAAGATACTTCCCATATAAAAGAAGTAAAAGTAATAAATAGTGATGATTATTTAAAAATGGATGTTCATACCATAAGAAATTTGGAACTTGTAGAAACACTTCGTTTGAAAGAAAGAAATTATTCTTTAATATGGTTACTTGATAAAACTAAAACAAGCATGGGAAGTAGAAAATTAAAAGATTATTTATTGCATCCTTTAAAAGATAAAGATAAAATATTAGAAAGGCTTAATAAAGTTAGTCTTTTAAAGGAAGAATTTATTAAGAAAGATGAACTTAGAAGATATTTATATGACGTTTATGATATTGAAAGATTATGTGGTAAAATAGCATGTAATTCTGTTAATGCTAGGGATATGATTAAGCTAAAAGAAAGTTTATCGAAATTACCTGAGATTAAAAAAATAGTAGAATCTTTAGGATTTGATTATAAAATAAATACTCATAAAGATATATATGATTTACTTTTTAAAAGTATTTACGAAGAACCTCCTGTATCTTTAAAAGAAGGGTATTTAATAAAAGAAGGATATAATAAAGATCTAGATGAATTAAAAAGCATTCGTAGTGGTGGAAAAGATTATATTAAAGATTTAGAAGGAAGAATAAAAGAAGAGACTGGCATTAAAACTTTAAAAGTAGGATTCAATAAAGTTTTTGGGTATTTTATTGAAGTCTCTAAAGGCGCTGCTGGAAGTATAAGTCCAGATTTAAATTGGGAAAGAAGACAAACACTTACTAATTGTGAAAGATATATTTCTCCTGAATTAAAAGAAAAGGAAGCATTAGTATTAAATGCTGAAGAAAAGATAATTGAACTAGAATATGAACTTTTTAATAATATAAAAGAAGAAGTTAAAAAACAAATTATTTCTTTAAAAGATACTGCAGTTACATTAAGTGAAATTGATGTTTTAGCCTCACTAGCTACTATAGCAGATGACTATGGCTTAAAAAAACCAGAATTTAATGAAAATCATATTATTGATATAAAAAATGGTTTCCATCCTGTAATTGAAAATGTTAGTAATAACTCTTATGTAAAAAATGATTGTTTAATGGATAGAGATACTAATACACTTTTAATAACAGGACCAAACATGAGTGGGAAATCCACTTATATGAGGCAACTTGCTATAATCATTATAATGGCTCAAATTGGTTCTTTTGTTCCAGCCGATTACGCAAATTTGCCTGTAATAGATAAAATATTTACAAGAATTGGTGCTAGTGATGATTTAGTAAGTGGCAAATCAACTTTTATGGTTGAAATGAGTGAAGCAAAAAATGCCATAATGAATGCCACTGATGCAAGTTTAATTTTATTTGATGAATTAGGTCGTGGAACAGCGACATTTGATGGCCTTTCTCTAGCACAAGCAATACTAGAATATGTTAATAAAAATATTAAATGTAAAACTTTATTTTCCACTCATTATCATGAACTTACAAGTTTAGAAGATAATGTACTTGGTATTAAAAATATACATGTTAGTGCCAAGGAAGAAAATGGCAGTATTACGTTTTTGCATAAAATAAAAGATGGAGCTGTAGATAAAAGTTATGGTATTCATGTTGCCAGACTTTCTGGTATGCCAGATTCGTTAATTAAAAGAGCAGAACAGATACTTAAAATTTATGAACAAAGTAAGGGAGTTTTAAATAATGATAAAATCCAACTTTCTCTTGATTTTGATGATGCTAAAGTTAATCCATTAAAAGATTACCTTGAAAAAATTGATCCATTATATATAACTCCAATAGAAGCATTAGAAAAATTAATAGAATTAAAAGAAATTATGAAAAAAAACAACTAATTTTGAATATAATTTAATGTCAACAAAGTGTATATAATTTGACTTGGCTTGGGGGGGGGGTTATAATAATTTATAAGAAAGTGAGTGATAATATGACTTTATCAGAATATTTAATGGATAATTTAGAATTTTTAGGTGTTGAAGCAAGTGATGATAATAAAAATATTGTTAAATATTTTTTAGATAGTGAACTTGAAAAATTACTTGGTAGGGATGTTGTAGAAAAGCAAGTGTTTTCTGTAACTAAAAATTTAACAAAATTTAGTGAAATAGAATTAAACATACCTGATAATATAACTTATACTTTTTCAAAAAATGAATGTGGAGATTTAATATTAAAAGAAAATAAAGATAAGGTTGTTTTTACCCTTAGTATTAGAAATGACTTTATATCTTGCACAAGTTATGATACAATAAATTCAGGTTATAAGAAAGAAATTAGAAAAGGAGTTAATCAAGAATATTCTTTAATAATTTTTGATGCAGCTAATAATGAATATGATACTTACATGCTAAGCTCATTAAATACCAAAATTGGAAATAGAGAATGTTTTGAAATAAAAACTCCAAATAATGAGTTAGCAGAAGAAGATAGCTTATTATTGAGAATTTATAAAAAATTAACTGAAGGAAATGTCCGTTCTATTCGTGTTAATAAAGATGATAATATTAGCTTTTATTGTAAAGAAATATTTGACGAATTAGAAAAGGAAGCAGCCAAAGATAAGCCATTAAAAAGAACACTATCGTAAATAATAAGGAGTGACAGATGTGAGTAAATTATCTAAAATTATCCTAGATTATTTTCCTTTTTTGGAAAATGACTGGCATCTAACCGATTTAAAAGCAATATCATATTTTCTAGAAGATAGTTTTACTTCTTTATTTGGCAAAGATGAATTTATTATAAGAGGAGAGAATAAAGAATTAAGTATTACTGCTCAAAAGGAAAATGGTTGTGATATTTTAATTACTTATAAAGGAGATAATTATAAACTATATTCAGAAGCTGGTAAAATTATTTTAAATAGAATATCAGATGGAGTAATTTTATTTGAAATGTTTTATAATGATAACAATGGTAGAACTATAGTATCATTAACTCATAAAAAAGATGATGTTATAGTTAAAATTATTACTTTAAATAATAAAGAACCAAATATAGTAACAAAATTTTATGTTATAGATGATAGGGATAAAGATGATAAAAAATACTCTTTAGAATTTATTAATACTAAATTAGGTGAAAATTATTATTTTAAAATTATTACTCCATATGGCGATGGAGTAAAAGAAATTTCTTCTAAAAACCAAAAAGACAATGTACTTGATTATTTTAAAGAAATGTTTGAAATTTTAGAAGAAACTTATAAAAAAGAAATATAGAAGCATAATATATTAAGGAGGAAATTGATATAAATGGAAGAAAAAACAGAGATATTTAATTCTTTAGAATATCTAATTGAAAATGGTATTATAACTTGGGATGATATATTTGCTGAAAAAAGTGCTGAAGAAAAAGATAAAATTTTAAATTTTGCTATTGAAAATAATTATATAGATTACAATACCTGGCAAAAAATCAATAAAATATTAAGAGGGAATAATTTAAGTGATAACTCTTCTGCTGATCTAGATAACGCAAATGATTTACAAAATTTAAGAGAAGCAATAGAAAAATTAAAATCGGATTCGGCCCCAAAAAGAAAATAAGAAGTAATTCAGAAGATATTTATCTTCTTTTTTAATTTTTATCCTGATTTTTTATGCCTTTTTCTTGATAAAAAGCTTTTTATTGTGATATAATTGGTTTAGTGCGAAATTGAAAGGAGGGATAGTATGACAAAAGTAGTGGTAAGTAATGGCAACATTGATGGTGCTTTAAAGAAATTTAAAGCTAAGGTTGCTAGAAGTGGCGTCCCTTCTGAAATTAAAAAGAGAAAACATTATTCAAAACCGGGAGTAAAAAGAAGAGAAGCTAAAAAAGAAATGATAAAAAACGCTCATAAACATAAAAATAATTAGCAGGTGATAATTATGAATGAAAAAATAAATCAAGATTTAGTACTTTTTATGAAAAAACAGGATAAACTTTCATTATCAGTGCTTCGTATGCTTAAAAGTGCTCTTCAACTTGAAAAAATTAATAAAAAAGAAGAATTAAGTGATGAAGATGTGATTATGGTAATTAAACGTCAAGTTAAAATGCGTAAAGACTCTATTATCGAATTTACTAAGTATAATAAAAAAGAAGAAATTGATACTTTAAATAAAGAAATAGAAATTCTTGAAAAATATTTACCAAAACAAATGAACGAAGAAGAAATTGATAAAAAGATTGACGAAGTTTTTAGCATGGTAAATCCTAGTAGTATAAAAGATATGGGCATAATTATGAAAGATCTAAATTCAATTAGTTCTAGTGCTGATATGAGTTTAGTTTCTAAAAAAGTAAAAGAAAAATTAACAAAGCTATAGATTACTATAGTCTTTTTTATTTGCATATAATTTTTTAGGTGATAATATGCATCTATATAAAACTATGAAAAACTTTTTGATGGATTTAGAATATTATATTGATATTTATGAAAATAAAATTCATGTATTTAACTATATTGACATTTTAAAATTAAATGAAGAAGAAATAAAATTACAAATGGATGGTTTTATTATTTCTATTAAAGGTGATTATTTTAGTGTAAAAAGACTTGAAAAAAGAGAGATTTTAATTGAAGGCAATATAGAGAAAATGGAGTTTATTAAATGAAACATTATATATACATTAAAACTAAGGTAAAAAATAAATTTAAAATGTTAGTTAAATTATATAAATATAATATTAATATTTATGATATATATGAATATAATGATTACTGTTTTTTGAAAATACTAAAAAGTGATTTTGAAGTTTTAAAAAATGATATTGTTACAATAGAATTTACTTATGTAAAAGATAGTGGTTTATTTCATTTGAAAAATTTAATTAGCCCTTTAAAAATATTAATTATAGTATTATTTCTTTTCTTAATTAATTTATTTAGCAAATTTATTATTTCGGTTGATATAATTCATTCCAATAAAGATATTATAAATTTAGTTAGTAATGAGCTAGAAAATAATGGAATAAAAAGATTTAGTTTAAGAAAAGAGTATGAAGAAATTGGAAAAATTAAAGAAACAATTTTAAACAATAATAAAAATAACTTAGAATGGATAGAAATTGAAAAAGTAGGAATGAAGTATATTATTAGAATAGAACAAAGAATAATTAAGAATCAAGAAAATAATAACAAAAATTGTCATATAATTGCGTCAAAAGATGGTATAATTTCATCTATTGTTAGTTCTAAAGGAGAAGTATTAGTTCATAATGGTTCTTTTGTTAAAAAAGGTGATATTTTAATATCTGGTGAAATAAAATATAATGAAAGCATTAAAAATAATGTATGTGCAAGTGGTAAAGTTTTAGCAGAAGTTTGGTATAAAACAAATGTTACCATGCCGCTTTCTTATGAAATTAAAAATAAAACTGGCAAAAAAAGAGTAAATTTTGGTTTTGAAATAGATGGCATAAAACATAAAATATTTAAAAGTAGGTTAAAAGATTTTGAAAGTATTGATAAAAAAATATTTTCTTTCTTGAATTTTTCATTATATAAAATACAAGAAGAAGAAATTTCTGTTACTAAAAACTTATATAATGAAGAAGAAGCCATAGATAAAGCTTTAAATTTAGCCGATGATAAAATTGGAGCAAAATTTTCTGATAATGATTATATAAATTTTAGAAAAGTTTTGAAAAAAAGTATAAATGATAGTAAAATAGATATAGAAGTGTTTTATTCTGTTATTGAAGATATTTCTAATATTATAGAATATACACCAGAAAATATAGTAGAAGAGGGAAGTTAGAATGATTCTAAATACTTTATCAGAGGCATTAACTAATGTATGGCCAATGCTTATAATATTTTTAATAGTAATAGTTGCCATAAGACTTGCTTATATAAAAATTAATAATGAGAAATTTATATTTTATAAAGAATTTATGAACTTGATTTTTATAGTTTATAGTTTACTGTTATATCAATTATTGACAAGCACAGAACTGAATACTACTGGAGGATATAATTTAGTACCATTTACAGAGATATTTAGATATAAAATTGGTAGTGAGTTATTTATGTATAATGTTATTGGAAATATCTTAATATTTGTCCCTTTTGGCTACTTTGTATCTTCTTATATAAAAGCTAGTAGAGTATCTCATATCTTGTTTATTAGCTTAGTAACAAGTTTAACTGTTGAAATAGTTCAAAATAGAATTGGTAGATCTTTTGATATTGATGATATTATTTTAAATGTTGCTGGTAGTATTTTAGGCTTTTTATTATTTATAGGTCTTACAGCAATAAAAAAACATTTGCCAAAACCTTTTCAAAATGATACTATATATAATATCATTTGTGTTGTACTATTTATAGTATGCGTTTGTTATTTTCTAAAAATCATTGGAATTTGGAGTTTTTAATGAATTATTCTATTAGTAACGAGTTTGGATATTTAGAAGACTATGATTATTTAGATAATGTAATTAAAATAGCATTAAAACTTGAAAAAGTTAAAAATTGTATGTTTGAGATTATTTTTGTATCAAACGAAAGAATTAAAAATATTAATAAAGAGTGTAGAGGAATTGATAAAGTAACAGATGTTATATCTTTTGCTTTTGAAGATAATGAAGAAAATAAAACTATAGAATTTAGATTTTTAGGAGAAATATATATATGTATTCCAAGAATGCAAGAACAAGCAAGTGACTATGGTCATAGCCAAATGCGAGAACTTTCCTTTTTGACTGTTCATGGTTTATTACACTTGCTTGGATATGATCATATAAAAAAAGAAGATGAACTTATTATGTTTGCACGTCAGGAGTTGATATTAAATGAAGCAAATATCAAGAGATGAATTAAAGAAAAAAGGTATTAAAAGATTTTTTATGAGTATTAGTAATTCAATTAGTGGTATTATATATGCTTATAAAAATGAGCAAAGCATGTATTTACATGCCATAGGTACAATTTTTGCTATAGCACTTGGTATTATATTTAAAATTAAATTATCTGAATGGGCCATAGTTTTCGTAGCACTTGGCGTTATTCTTTCTCTTGAGCTTATTAATACAGCAATAGAAGCTACAGTTGACTTGGTGACACTAAAAATTCATCCTCTTGCTAAGATTGCTAAAGATTGTGGTAGTGCAGCTTCATTTGTGATGACTTTTGTTGCTATTGTAATATGTCTGTTTGTATATGGGCCATATTTTATGCGCATATTTAACTAGGAGGTTTATATGAAAAGCGGTTTTGTAAGTTTAATAGGAAGGCCTAACGTTGGTAAATCAACACTTTTAAATGCTTTAATTAATGCTAAAGTAGCAATAACTAGTAATAAGGCAGGGACAACCAGAAATATTATTCAAGGGGTTTACAATGAAGACAATATTCAAATTGTATTTGTAGATACTCCTGGTATTCATAAGCCAGAAAGTAAACTAGGTCGTATTTTGAATAAACAATCTTTTTCTCTTACAAGAGATGTAGATGCTATATTATTTGTAGTAGATGGTTCGAGTTTTCTTGGAAAAGGAGATAAATATATTATAGAAACCTTAAAAGAAAATAATACACCAGTTATACTTATTATAAATAAAATAGATAAAATAACTGATGAGCAACTACTTTTAACTATAGAAGCTTACAAGGATTTATATCCGTTTGCTGAAGTTGTTCCCACAAGTGGTCTTAAAAGCGATAATATAAAAACATTGATTAATGTTTTAAAAAAATATTTAAAAGATGATGTTAAATATTTTGATGATGATGTTATTACAAGCAATAGTACTTATTTTATGATAAGTGAATTAGTAAGAGAAAAACTTCTTGATTTAACTATAGAAGAAGTTCCACATAGTATTACTTGTGTAACTACAAATTTTGAGAATTCAAAAGATATTATAAAAATTTCTGTAGATATTATTGTAGATAGAGATTCTATCAAAAAAATAGTTATAGGAAAAAAAGGAGAAAGACTTAAAAAAGTTGGAATACTTGCTCGTAAAGATATTGAAGAAATGCTTAATAAAAAAGTTTATTTAGAACTTTATGTTAAAACAATAAAAAAATGGCGTGAAAAAGATAAGTTACTTCATGAATTAGGTTTTAATGAATTTGAATAAATTTTTTTTATTTACACCATTATATATATAAGAGGTGATTATAATGGATAAAAAAAATTTATGGGAAAAGTTTAAAAAATCAGGGAAAGTAGAAGATTATTTAGAATATGCTAAAAAAAAGAAGTGATTTAATTGATAACTAAAATAGAAGGAATTATAATAAATGAAACTCCTTATGGAGATACTTCTAAAATTATAAACGTATTTACAAAAGAATATGGAATCATAGGAATAATGTGTAAAGGGGCAAAATCTTTAAAATCAAGATTACGTGCTTTAACGCTTAAATTTACTTATGGTTTTTTTTACGTTTATTTTAAAGAAAATAAACTTTCTTTATTAAAAGATGTTGATATTATAGATGAATTTTTAAATATTAAAAATGATATTTTATTAATTGGATATATTAATTACTTGACAGAATTGTCAAGTCAAGTATATAAACAAGCGCCTGAGAAAGAAATATACGATTTATTTATTTCAGTATTAAAAAAAATAAATTCTGGCATAAATCCCTTAATACTCACAAATATTCTCGAACTTAAATTATTGCCTTTCTTAGGAATAGGGTTAGAACTTAATTCGTGCATTAAATGTGGAAGTAAAACTAATATTTTAACTATCGATGCTGATATTGGAGGGTATATTTGTAAGAAATGTTATTTAAATGAAATATTAGTAAATCCTAAAACAGTTAAATTAATAAGAATGTACTATTATGTTGATATAAATTCTATAAGTGAAGTGAAAATAAATGATAATGTAGCTAGTGAAATAAATTTTTTTATAAATAGATATTATGAAAGATATACTGGTCTCTATCTAAATAGTAAGAAATTCCTAAATGATTTATTAAAAATAAGTGAGTAAATTATTTATATTTTAAATTCTATTATTACTAATTGAATTATGAATAATAGTAGGTTATAATAGGTATAG
>CAOJUX010000043.1 GCA_948444795.1 uncultured Erysipelotrichaceae bacterium
TATTTTCTATTCCTATTATAACCTACTATTATTCATAATTCAATTAGTAATAATAGAATTTGAAAATAAACGGAAAATATCAATTTATTCCATACAAAAATATGATTTGTTTATCTCAAATCATATTTTTAAGTTTATAATTACTTTTTTAGTAAATTTTAAGAAAATTTATATTTTTATTTATTATTAACTTTATTTTATAGTTGCATCAACATTTACTTTAGTTCTAAGTGTTTTATTCATTGAATCACTAGTTGCGGTAACATCTCCATCTATCCACATATTAAGTGTATATTCACGACTTTCATTAGCAGATAGAGAATCACTTTTAAATTTATATGTTTTATAAACATCTAAATCTTGATAATTACTAGTTGTTGCAGCTTCCTCTAAAGTATTTAAAATTTGTTTATTCTCTCCATTAAATTTAATTGCAACATATGAAAGTGGCATTAAATTATCATCTTCTAAAATATCAAGCTTAATATCATAATTAATATCAATATCACATTTATTAATAATTTTAAATTTATAAGGAATTAAATTATTTGCTTCTTCATCAGTAATAGGATATACTTCTTGTAAATTAATTGCACTATTATCAATATCCTCAAAAGCAATCCTTAAACAATTTGTTTTAATTACATTATTTGTACTTTGAGTATGACTAAACATTATAAAAGCATAAGATACTCCAGTTATAATAATTATCAATAATACTACTCCAATAATACTTAAAGTAAGTTTTTCATACTTTTTTTTATTTTCTTTTTCCATAAATAACACCCACTATCTTAATCTAATTATAAAATATATTATAAATTATTACAATAAATTTTGAAAATCCAAGTAAAGAAAATGTCATTTATAAAAGAACTGCTTTAATTCTTCTAACACCACTACTAGATGATTCTTCTTTTTTTATTTTAAATTTACCTAAGACTTTAGTATTTTTAACGTGAGGGCCTCCACAAAGTTCTTTAGAAACATCTCCTATTTTATAAACAGTTACGATATCAGGATATTTTTCAATAAACATACATTCAGCTCCACTGTTTATAGCTTCTTCTTTGTTCATTTCACATTTTTCTACAATTAGATCAGCTTCTATCCATTTATTGACTAATTCCTCAACCTTCTTTTTTTCCTCATCACTTAACTTATGGTCACAAGAAAAATCAAAACGCATTCTTTCTGATGTAATATTGCTTCCCATTTGGTGAACATCAGGCCCAACCACAACTTTTAAAGCAGCATTTAAAAGATGAGTTGCAGTATGATATTTTATTTCCATATCACCAGTTGATGCAAGTCCACCTTTAAATTTACCACTTGAGGCACTTCTAGATAATTCTTGATGTTCACGAAATTTCCTATTAAATCCTTCTATATCTACTTCTATTTCAAGTTCACCTGCTAACTCGGTCGTAAGTTCAATAGGAAAACCATAAGTATCATATAAATGAAATGCTACATCTCCATTAATATTTTTATTATTTTTGGTAATTTTACTAAATTCTTTTAACCCTTTTTCTAAAGTTTTATTAAATTTAGTTTTTTCATTTTTTAAAACTTCAAACACTACTTCTTTATTTTTAGCTATTTCTTTATAATAATCTTTATACTTATCAATAATTAAACTAGCTATCTTAATATCAAAATCACTATTTGGATCAATCTCTAACTTTTTAGCATGTCTTATAACTCTTCTAATCAATCTTCTTAATATATAGCCTTGATCAGTATTAGAAGGTTTTATACCAGCTTCATCACTACTAATAAATACCGCAGTTCTTAAGTGATCAGCAATTATTCTCATGCTTTTTTCATTGCCATTATATTTTTTACCAGATATTTCTTCTATTAATTTTATAACATCAATCCAAATTGATGATAAATAGTTATCATTTACGCCTTCTAAAATAGCTGTTACTCTTTCTACACCCATTCCAGTATCTACATTTTTCTTACTTAAATTACTTATTTTACCATCTTTATCTTTATAAAATTCCATAAAAACATTATTCCAGATTTCAACCCATCTATCATCATCAGGATCAAAAACTTCTGGTATTTCTTCATTACTTCTAAAGTAAAATATTTCAGTATCAGACCCACATGGTCCAACATCTCCCGCTATCCAAAAATTATCATCACTAGTTTTAGCTATACGTTCTTTTTTTAAGCCTAAAGAAAGCCATTTATTATAACTTTCACTATCAAAAGGGATATCATTATTACCAGCAAATACCGTAACTGCAAGTTTTTCTAAAGGTATATTTAATACTTTTGTTAAAAAATTAAAACTATAAAGAATAGATTCATCTTTAAAATAATCTCCTAAACTCCAATTACCAAGCATTTCAAAAAAAGTATGATGAGTAGTATCTCCAATTTCATCTAAATCATTAGTTCTAATACACTTTTGATAATCACAAAGCCTTGCTCCATAAGGATGCGTCTCTCCCATTAAATATGGAACTAAAGGTTGCATTCCTGCAGTATTAAAAAGTACACTGGGGTCATTTTCTGGAACAACTGGGGCACTAGGTATTTGTTTGTGCCCAATACTTACAAAATAATTAATATATAAATCTTTTAAATTCATTTTTACATCACCTCAAAATTTTCTTGTACTATATTTTTTGTATGTTCTTTTAAAATATTTAAACTTTCATTTTCTATTATATAATTAAATTTAACATAGCTATCAAGTTCATGTTCAGTTATATGTTCTGCTTCTTCCTTATCTAAATCATACTTACCAGTTCTATTTATTATTTTAATAGAAATTATTTCATATTTACTTTTTTTAATCTCTTCAATTTCATGAATAAGTCTTACATCAGATATTATTATTACATCAAAATAATTTTCATAAATTCTCAAATCTTCTTTAAATCTTCTCACAAAAAAATCTTCATCTTTTAAATTTTCTCTAATATAAGAACCCGTATCTTGTAAAAATTTACGTGGTTTATTTTTTCTATCTCCATCATATAAGAGTATTTCTGTAGCATACATTTTTAAATATTTACTATACTCAGTTTGCATAACTTTTAAACCTTTTAAAGATAACAATTCTTTTAAATATCCTCCAAGTTCTGTTTTACCAGATAAAGCCTTTCCTGCTATTAATATAATTTTCATAAAAACCTCCAAAAAAAATACCCAAAAAAATACTTCCTTTAAGGAGCAAATTCTGCGGTACCATCCTTTATATTACTTAATTTTTTTTAACGACTAATGCCGATTAATCTCAAGTAAAGCAGCAAATAAAGCTTCTTCTTTGTTTAATTTCCACCATCATAAACTCTCTTTAAAATACTAAAGCTAAATCTTCTTACTATCAAAGATTAATTATAAAACAATATTATTATAACACAACTTAATTATAAACGAAACAAATAATCAGATAAAACATTATAGCACTCATCTCTATTAACTAATAATCCTTTTTCTCTCATTTCGTTTAATTCTATAATTGAAACAAATTTAATTGCTTGAACTTCACTTATTTGAAATTTTAAATTTTCATCTCTAAGTCCACTTTGTCTTAAAATAAAGAAATCATAAAACTGTCTATCAAATTGTTCTTCACTTACTTTTTCTTCTTTTCTATATGAAAACATAAATCTAAAATCTTTGACATCTACACTATAACCAAGACTTACGCTAACTTCTTCACTAATTTCTCTTGTAGCTGCCATTAAAGAATCTTGCCCTGATGATAAATGACCTGTTACTGAAATATCCCACATACCTGGATTTTTATCTTTATTATCACTTCTTTGTTGCAATAATATCTCATTTTTTTCATTAACAATTGCAACAACTATAGCTCTATGCCATAAACCTTTTTTATGTACTTCGCTTCTTGATAATACTTCTCCTGTTTTTCTTCCATTTTCATCAAGTACATCTAATAATTCTTCATTTTTCATCTAAAGCTTACTCCTTTAATTATGTTTAAATAAATCATATTTATTTCTTATAAATTCATATATAACTTTTAAAAGTGCTATACATGGTGTTGCGAAAATCATTCCTATTATACCAAAGAAATTATTAAAAATCAAAAGACCAACAATTATAGTAACAGGATGTAATTTCATTGTTTTACTCATAACTATAGGTTGTAAGATAAAGTTTTCTACACACTGAACTATTACACATATAATTAAAGTCATAAGACCTATAAAAGTACTTTGACTAAATCCAATTACTACTGCAACGGCTCCCCCTATATATGGCCCAATATATGGAATTAAATCAGTTATTCCGCAAAATAATCCAAATAATACTGGAGCTTGCAAACCAACAATCAAAAACCCAATAGAATCACAAATAAATACCATTGAAGCAACTAAAATAGTACTGTTAACAACTTTTCTAACTTCTCCTCCAATATTATTAGTAAGTACTTCTCCATCAAATCTATGACGTTCTGGAATAAGTTTTAGAAAATGTTTTTTAATAGACTCAAAATCAATTAGCATATAAAGTCCTACAAATAGGCCAAAGAATATTGTTGCAACACTTGAAAATATACTCACCATGCTATTAAGTATTGTCGCAGGAACACTAGTTGATATATCCATAATTTTATATTCTAAACTACTCATTAAATTATTTTTTATACTACTAATATCAAAGCCTCCACTTTTAAATGAATCAAAAGCATTATTTATTCCCCCTTTAACTTCATTAAAAATAGCTGGCAAATTACTAATTAGTTCTTGTAATTGAGTATATAATGTTGGAATTAGGAACATAAGTAAAATAACTACAATAATAATAAATATAGCATACACAATTAATGTTCCACCAATTCTAGGAATGCCTTTTTCTTCTAATTTTTTAACAAGAGGATTAAAAAGCCAAGCAATAATAAAACCAATAAATAATGGGCTTAAAACTTTTAAAAGGCCTAATAAGAATTTGAAAATTCCCCATTCTTTTATTAATATAGTTGCAATAAAAACTATTGCTATAATCATCACAAAATATAATAAATGTAAAATTTTACCTGATAAATTTACTACTTCGTTTACATTTTCAATATTTAATTCTTTTTTTTCTTTCTTATTTTTCATAATCACCATATCCTATTAATATTATATTAAATAATTTCTCCATCTAAACTAAAACTTTTAGCACAAGTTATTTTTACGTCAATTATATGTCCAATAAGTTCTTTATTTAACTTAACATTTACTAATTTCATTGTTTCTGTATATCCATACATCTTATTATTATCTTTTTCGCTAATTCCCAAAATTAATACTTTAACTTGTTTTTGTTCTAATTTTTTATTATTTTCCAAAGAGTATTTATTTACTAAATCATTTAATTCATAAAGTCTTTTTTCTTTTTCGACTTTTGAAATATTATCTTTAATTTTACTTGCTGGTGTTCCCTCTCTAGGAGAATATATAAATGTAAAAGCACCATCAAATTTACAAGTATTTACTATATCTAAGGTATTATTAAAATCTTCGATAGTTTCATTTGGAAACCCAACAATAATATCAGTTGTAATACTTACTCCTTTAATTTTTTCTTTTATTTCTTTAAACAATCTTAAATATTCTTCTTTAGTATAACGTCTTCCCATAAGACGCAATATTCTATCTGAACCACTTTGGAGCGGCAAATGTATATAAGGCATTATATTATCATATTTTGCTATTACATCAATAACTTCACTTGTAAAATCCCAAGGATGACTAGTGACAAATCTTATCCTCTCAATACCAGTTTTAGCTACATTTTCTAATAACATTTTAAAATTGGTACCATCATTTAAGTCAACTCCATAAGCATTAACATTTTGACCTAAAAGTGTCACTTCTTTATACCCTTCTTTTTTTAAATCTTTGACTTCTTCTACTATTTTAGATAAATTTCTACTTCTTTGTTTCCCCCTTGTATATGGCACAATACAATAAGTACAAAACTTATCACAACCATACATAATATTTACCCAAGCAGTTATATTGGAATCTCTACTATATAATATATCTTCATAAACATTACCCTCAATACTCAAAACTTCTATTTGTCTTTTATTTTTAGAATCTATAATAAGTTTAGGAAGATCATTAATATTATGCGTACCAAATACTATATCAATATAAGGATGTTTATTTAATATTTCTTGAGTTACTGATTCTTCTTGACTCATACAACCACCTAAAGCAATAATCAAATCTGGTTTTTCTTTTTTTAAATGTTTGCATCTACCCAGATATCCAAAAACTTTATCATGAGCATTTTCTCTGATAGCACAAGTATTTAATACAACAATATCTGCTTCTTCTAAAATAGTAGTTTTAGAATAACCTAAAATTTCTAAATATTTTCTTATTTCTTCACTATCATGTTCATTCATCTGACAACCATAAGTTTTTAAAAAATACTTTTGATCTTTAACTATTTTTTTAAAATCATAGTTATTTTTAACAATTAAAGATTTTTTTAAAGTTCTTTTTCTTGCTTCTTCTAAATTAGGTAAATTCATATAGCCACCTCCTTACATCTTAACCTGATTATAACACAAGTCTTCTAATAATTGTTCTTCATTTTCTAAAAAAGCCATTTCACCAATTAAGTTTTCAATAAAACAATAATATTCTTCATTAAATTTTGATTCTTTTAAAAGGTTATTCATTACATCAACTTGTTCAAAAGAATTACCTAAAATTACAAAAAAATACTTTATCAATATTCTATGACATATTTTTTCCTTTTGAAAATCAGACTTAAAATATTTTTTGGGTAATTTTTGAATATAACTTAAATATTGATATATAAACATATAAACACTTTCACTATTATATAAATCAAACTCATAACTATCTGTTCCAATATATTCTAAAATATTTTCTGTTATGGTCTTAGGTTTAAAATTTTTATTCCCAATATTACTTTCAATAACTGGATTATAATATGATACTTTATATAACATTTTATAGTATTCTAAATTCTCACTTTTATTTCTATTTAAAACATCTAAAAATATTTCTTCAAAATATAAATCACATAAAAAGCTATAACTATTTTCCATACTATTAGGTATTTTTTTAGTATGAAAATCGATAAATAAAGCACTTTTATTATAATAATAATTTATTTTTTTAAATACTCTAAGAACTGAATCAAAACTTTGATTGTGAACTAAACATTTAAAATGTTCATAAAAATAAATATTAGAACTTTTTTTGCATAAATAGCTCACACATTCATCCATTTTATTAAAATCTAAGTTTCGCATTATTTCTTCTTCTATTTCTAAACATAAATTTAAATCTTTTTTAAGCTTTTTTAATTTTTTAGTATTTTTTTTATAAGCACAACAACTAATTTCTTTATAAATATTTGCTATAACATTAGCAATATTTAATAATCTATCTATTATTTCCATTAATAATCCCCCACTTAAAACAATATTTTATTATAAAAAAAAATTTATTACAAGAATAAAATTATAAATTCCAAGTTAATCCTTCATCTATACTAGTAAATATTAAATTTTTTTCTTCATAACCACTTTCATCTTCTTTTAAATTATATATAGAACATGGAAGTTTTAATAAATCGTTATCATAATATGGTACATCCTTAATAGTTAAAATATCTATCTTTTGATTAACATAATTAATCTTACTATTATTAAATGTTTTCCCACCATCTAAAGTAACATGAAATCCTAAATAATCATTACTTCTTGTTAAATTTGATTTTGCGATAGCAAATCCTAAATTTTCATTTAAAAAAATAAATTTCGGCTTCATACTTACAATAATTGTACTATTTGTAAACTTCTCATATGTTTTTCCTCTATTAGTACTTTTCTCAACACCAACTATTTGATTCTGACCCAAAGCATAATCATATCTTTCAAATCTTAATTTTACTTTATTAAATTTTACGGAATACAATGTATTTTCATCATCAGGATATTCTCTATTTAAATAAAGTATTCCTCCAAATAAAGTGACTAAAACTAACACAATAAAAACTATAGCTTTTTTTTGCTTCTTTTTCATAAACCTACACCATTTCTTCATATAATTTATAATATATCATAAATGTTAAAAAAGCAAAAGCAAGTTTAACTTGCCCCAGCAATTTTTACTTGCTCCCTTATAAATATATATTTTAATAATTACTAAATATATAATCACTAGCTCTCTTACTTATAAATCTATTTATATAAGCAAAATAATCTGTTTTACCATTATAATGACTAACATTAGGACTTATTACTACCATACTATATTTTGGATTATCAAAAGGTGCATACATAGCATAAGTATTAGTTATTGTGTTTTTATCTCCTTTTCCATCATGATTACTATCATATAAAGATTCACTAGTCCCCGTTTTTCCAACAGGTGAAAAAGAAGTATCTGTATAACCAACACCTGTACCATAATTTACAACTTGGAATAATCCTTCTTTAATTCTATTAAAATAAAATTCATCTAAATTATAAGTACTTAAAACTTTCTTTTCATTTTTAAGTTTTATATTACCACACGAATCCACTATATGATCCATCAAAGATAAATTATATCTAATCCCATTATTAGCAATAGTATTAATATATTGAACAAGTTCTGCAGGAGTATAATTATCATATTGTCCTATAGCTAAGTTAAGAAGTAAATCTGGCGCTATATTTTTTCCTTTAAGTCCAGTCGATTCACTTGGTAAATCTATGCCAGTTTTATTACCAAGTCCAAAACTTTTAAAAGTATCACGATAAATATTAAATTCTTTCTCTGTTACATTCATTTTCATATTATAAGAATACTTATAACCCGCAAGTTTTATTGCAAGTAAAAATTGATAATAATTTGAACTGGTTTTTAAAGCAGTTATATCATCTATATAACCTAAACTTTTATAAGAACACTTTTCTGGCACTTTATAAAGTTTAACACAAGAATCTTTTACTTTTTTTCCAACATCAACCAAATTATTATTATAAGCCATTGCCATACTTGCTCCTTTGACAACACTTCCCACTGTAAAAGATGAATTAATAAAATCAGCTTCATTATATTCAAATACATCTTTATTAATCAGAGAAAGACCACTAATGGCTTTTAAAGAACCAAATATATCACTTACTATTATATAACTTCCTTTATAATATTCAGTATTAGGTAATTTTTTACCATTTATTATTTCTTCTTTTAAAATAGTTTCAAGTCCTAATTGCATATTAATATCAATTGATAAAACCAAATCATTACCACGAGTACCTTCTTCTACCAAAGTTAAAGTTCCATCTTTATTTACTATATATTTATCTTTCTTTCCTTTTAAATATTCTTCATATTCTTTTTCTAAATAGCTTTTACCAACTATATCATTTAAACTATAACCTTTTTCTAAATATTCATCTTTTTCTTCTTCACTTATTTTACCAATAGAACCTAAAATAGTTTTTAAAGTATTACCATAAGGATAGATTCTATCAAAATTCATTTCATTAGTTACACCCTTAATATTGGCTTCTAAAACACTAGCATATTCTATATCACTACAATTTTTTTTAATTATTTTAGCATCATAATAATAACCATTATTCATTAAACTATAAATCTGAGCTGCTTTTTTATCTAAATCTTTAAATCTACTTAATTTATCGTCATCAATTCTATCCATTTTTAATAAATATAAATCATTAGAGGAAAGCTTTCTTCTATCATATAAATCATATTCTTCCCTTGTTATTAAATTATCTGCCTCTTCTTTATATTTTATTAAAAAAAACTTTTTTAAAGTTAAATCATCACTCAACTTTACATCTATAATTTCACTAAGTTTATAAGCAATATCAATTTCATCTTCTATACTTACATTATTAATTTTTCTATAAACTATCGTCTTAACTCCAATATTGTCTACCAAAATATTGCCATTTATATCTAAAATTCTTCCCCTTGGAGTTGATAATGAACTTACATATGTATTATTCTTATCTTCATAAATTTTAGTATAATTATTATGGTTTATAAACATTAAATTATATAAAGTATAGATTGTCATTACTATAAAAGCAATCATTATTATTTTATAAAATTTTCTCATCTAAAACACCTATTAATAGTATTCAATAATTTATTTTTTTCATACAATATATTAGGTGATATAATGTATAATATTATAGAAAGATTTATGAATAAGTTAACTAAAGAAGACGTAAATAATTTTGCACTTAAAAATAATGTTACATTAAATAGTGAAGAATTAGATTTTACTTATGCTTTTGTAATGAAAAATTGGCAAGTTCTAATAAAAAATCCTAATATGCTAGATTTAGACAAATACAAAAATAAATTTTCCGAAGAAAATTTATTAAAAATCAAAAAATTAGTTCGAGAATATTCAATAAAATATAAAAATTATTTATAATATTCTTTGATTTCTTCTATTAAATTAGGATTAAATTTACCACTTTTTATCATTTCAATTTCCTGTTTATAAGGAGCATATTCACGATCTATATAAGGTGTTTCTAAAATTTTAGGAACATCTTTTATTTTAGGGTTATTAATGATATCCAATATTGTATCAAAACCCAGAGTTCCAAATCCTATATTTTCATGACGGTCTTTATGAGTACCAAGTTCATTTTTACTATCATTGATATGAATACAATGAATTTTAGAAATACCAATTAATTTATCAAATTCATCTAAATATTTATTAAAATCTTTCATATCATATCCAGCATCATTTAAATGACAAGTGTCTAGACATACTCCAATATTAGAAGACGATACATTATCAAGTATTATTTTAATCTCTTCTAAATTACGTCCACACTCACTTCCTTTTCCCGCCATAGTTTCTAGTAGAATCATTGGACCATCATCTTTTATAATAAGATTAAGGGCATCGCTAATATTTTTAAGAGCAACATCTATAGGTAATCCAACTGCACTTCCTGGATGCAAAACTATATATTTTATACCCAAAATTTCACATCTAGATAATTCTTGTTTTAAAAAATTAATACTAAATTGCCATTTTTCATCACTTATATTATTTGCTAAATTAACAATATATGGAGCATGACAAATAACATTTTTTATATCAATACCAGAACTAATCATTAGTTCTTTAGCTTTCAAAAGTAAATCATTATCGATTTCTTTTCTTATTGTATTTTGAGGAGCACCAGTATAAAACATAAATGTATTAGCACCATATAAGATTGCTTCTTTTACACTCCCAAATAATTGTTCTTTATTAAATTTAACATGACTACCAATTATCATAACATCACCAACTATAAATAGTTTATCATAAAAAAGATAATATGTAATAAAAATTATCTTCGATGAGTATATTCCTCTTCTTGATTTTCTTTATTTACTTCTATATCTCGTTTTAACATTGCATCAACTATTTCTTCATCACTTAATTTACTTTGTCCTATTTCATTTCTTAATTTTCTTGCTTTTTTATAATCTGCTAGAAGGAAATCACCTCTAGCAACACACCTTAATACTTCAGCAGAAAAATAAGGCTTTACAGGTTCTCTGCTTTTCAAATCATGAGCAGCAAAAGAGATATTTGTAGGCTCTACCTTCATCTTTCTTCTTCCTTTCTTTTAACATATTATACTATAAAATCTTATTCTGAACAAGATTAGCATATAGACATTCTTAAAATTATGATTTTTTAATCATACCTTTTTTGCTTTATTTGTTCTAAAAGAACAATAGTAACTTCTATGCTGTTGGCGAGAGAACTATACGGAAAGTATTACCAGAACTAGCATAACCAGAGTTGTTATTGCAACCAAACACACCAGCACCAGTAGTATTAGCGTACCTACCACCATGTCCAAACCAAGGATCGCTAGAATTAACAAAATCGGCGTAGTCAGAGTTCCATCCTTGTGTTTCTCCTGTGGCATCTCCAAGTATTTTATTACTTCCTGCATTTGTTTCTATATATATATCTTTATATTTTATGGGAATACTTGACGGGTTAAGATTTGATGAGCCAGCTGTATTATTGTAATTTCCTATTAATGTATCCCATGCTCCTCCACTTGTATCATATATTCCACTTATATTATTTGTTGTACTTCCTTGAAATACTGTTCTATTATCATTATTTATATCTGGATATGGATTTGTACAATTTGCTGTATCTGATGCTGATTTAGTATCTCCAGCACATCCTGTTATAAATGAACTACTATTATTTATCCATACTTCTGTATTTCCCCTTCCATATTTACTATTTGTAAGATAAGCCATTGCTCCCCATTCAGTATTCTTCATCATATGGGAGTCTAAATTTCTTTTATAGTTAAAACTAGTATTATACATATTAGACACATTAATACTTCTCCAACTATTTACATTGGGTTTTATTTGGACCTTTTCTGGAGCATTTTCATTCTTTTGAGCTGATTCTGTATCTGTTGAACCTTTATATCCTGTTTCAAACTTTCCTACCCACAAGCCTGTTAC
>CAOJUX010000044.1 GCA_948444795.1 uncultured Erysipelotrichaceae bacterium
CTAATGAGGAATTAGGATGGAAGGCTGAAAGAGGAATCAAAGAAATGTGTGAAGACTCTTGGAGATGGCAAAGTAATAATCCTAAGGGATATAACTAAAAAGTAAAACAATTAATAGAAATAAAAAAAGTAGAGGATTTTAATATTACTATAATAAATGTTAATAGTAAATTTTAAAATCCCCTATTTTATTATACTATTTAAATATTACTTCATTTGAATATGAAAATATAGTTGAACCAGTTGCAGATGGTTGACAAACTTGAACTATGCTATTAGGCTTACAAATATCTTTTGTAATAGCAAGAGTATTGCTATCTATAAAGGTTTTTTCAACTGGTTTCCCATCAATATATATACTGCTATAATTATTGAAGTTTTCACCTTTAATTAAAATATTATTTTCATTATAATTTTCCACACTATCAATTTTTACGTCTTTAAAACCTACTCTATATTCACTTGATGGAATAAGCTTTTCATATTCAGAAGTATAATTTTTTCCATAAAGCATATCATATTCTAATTGATTAAGATATTCTATTTTAGTCTTTGTATCAAGATTGCTATTATGAAGCATGCTTAATGTTGTATTTGTTAAGGATAATTTATTTAATATTAATGAAGTAAGATCATAAGCTTCAATATCTTTATCAGTTTTAGGCAAATTAATATTATCCCATATTAGGTAAGGTGTTGATTTAAGAGTATTAATAGAAATTTCATGACTTTCTATTCCTACAGCTGGAAAGTGATCACCATAAAAAGCAATTACAGTAGGTTCATTTAATTTATCAACAGCGTCTATTAAATTGCCAACAAATTGATCCATTTCATAAACTTGATTTATATAATATTCTAAACTATTTTTATTACTTTTAGAATAATCATTAGTAATATAAATTTCTTTATCTTCTATATAATCACTAGGGTAATTTCCATGTCCTTGAACTGAAACTCCAAATACTAAATCAGGGTTATCTGTAGATGAAATTATGTTACAAATTTCATCTATTAATACACTATCTTTTGCCCATCCTACAGGTGTTTTTTCGGGAACAGCCATGCATTCAATTGGAGTAAAGCTATCAAATCCTAAGTTTTTATAAACAACATCTCTTGAATAAAATTTTCCTTCATGATTATGAAGTGCATTAGCACTATATCCTAAGTCCTTTAATGTATAAGCAAGAGATGGCACAGCTTTTTTAGATGCTATAGTGTTAAATGGAAATTCTCCAGTACCAAAGAAGTCTGTAGACATTCCAGTAATAACTTCAAATTCTGTATTTGCTGTTCCACCACCTAAAGCAGGTACAGAAAATAGTCCTGAGGTAAATTCTTGTGATAATGAATCAAAATTACTAACTGGATTTTTATTAAAGGTAACATTATTTATCCAGTTAGGATTTATAAATGATTCAAGTTGTATTAATATAATATTAGGTTTAATTATTGAATTAAAATCGTTATTATCTAATGTTAATGTTTCTATAATATTGTTATTATCTAACTTATCTGAATTTAAAGTCATTGTGTTAGAACTTTCTTCATCTAATAAAGATAATTCATCTTTTATATTATTAATGGTGTTTTTTGAATAGCCGTTAGGTTTATTTATACCAGTATTAATAACACTATTAAAAAATGAATAAGAAAATCCATATTGTTTATATCCACCAGTTATATCCCAAAAATTTTTACTTATTATATTTGATTTTAATCCATAGTTTAATATGAAAGAAAAAGCTATATAAAACAAAAATAAAAGGGATATATTTCTGAAATATTTAACTTTTATTTTTTTAGATTTAAAAAATAATAAAATTAAGGTTAGAATAATTAGCAATAAAGATATACTTATTAAAATAATATAATTTTTAGTAAGATATTGATTACTAAGTTCTAAGCCGCTTTTAATCATTCCTAAATCTGCAAAGGTTAAAGGTGTTTCTCTAAAATTAATTAAAAAACTATTAGCTATTCCTAAAATAATCCAAATTAAAGAAATCACACTAAATGAAAATACTCTTCTTTGGAATAAAAAACATGGACTTAAAGTTAATGATACAATTAATACATTGTATAAGAAGGCTTTGAAAAAATGCCTTAAAAATTCGTAAGCACCATTAATATTTCCACGAGAAAACCATTCTATTGCAAACGTTAAGATTAAAGAGTACGTAATAAAAATTAAGATTTTCATTAAAAAATCTTTTTTAAAAATTTTTTTGTAATTTTTCCACCTATTATAAATTGTCATTCTTCCACCCATTATAAATTTTTATATGTTATATATGTATTATAAATGGTAGAAATAATATATACAATGTCAAAAATTATGAGAAAATGTTAAAAATATATAAACAGCAAAGCTATAGGAAAGACTATATATTATATTAAGAAAATCAAATAAACTAATAAATTCATAAAAAATTTCAAATGAATTTCATTATATGCTATAATTACTAAGATTAGACAAAATATTATAATGTTTTTAACTAAATTTAATAAGAAAATTTTTATATTAATAAGGAGAATGTTTATGGATAAAGTTGCAGCAATTATAGTTTCCTATAATCCTGATAATAATTTATTAGATAGTGTAAATTTGCTTATAAATCAGGTAGAAAAAATAATAATTGTGGATAATGGATCTGAAAATAAAAAGAAAAAAGATATAAATTTAATTAAGGATATAGATAAACAAAAAATAAATGTAATATCTAATGAAGAAAACTTAGGTATTGCTACGGCTTTAAATATAGGAGTTAAGCAAGCTTTAAAAGATGGATATGATTGGGTATTAACCATGGATCAAGATAGTAAAGCTAGTTCTAATATGATTGAAAAAATGCTTGAGGTATACAATAATATAGATAAAACTGAAAGGGATAATATATTAAGTATTTTTCCTAACTTTGTTGATGAAAGAGTTCAATCTATTGAAGAAAATTCTAATATGGATTCTTATGAGTATGTAGATGCAGATATTACATCAGGTAATCTTTTAAAAGCAGAAGTTTTTGATAAGGTTGGTTTTTTTGATGATAGTTTGTTTATAGATTTAGTTGATACTGATTTTTGTATGAGATTAAATGAAAAAAATATTAAAATGATAAAGGTAAGAGATGCTATTCTTTATCATAGTTTAGGGGAAAGTAAATCAGTAAAAAGTGGATTTTTAAAGTTTAATACATCTAATCATTCAGCTTTAAGAAGATATTATATGACAAGAAACAGATTTTATACTTGGGAAAAATATAAAGACTTAGATAGTTTTACTTTAAATAGAGATAAAAATTTATTTAAAAAGGAATTTGTAAAGATTATTTTAGGTGAAAAGGATAAAGTAAATAAAATAAGGATGGTTTTCAAAGGATATAAAGATTATAAAAAAGGCATTAGAGGCAAACTAAAATAGAGTAATTAAAAGGAGAAGAAATATGCTAGGAATAGTAATTGCTAATTGGAATGGTGAAAAATTAATTGATAAATGTCTTCTAAGTTTAGAAAATCAATCTTTTAAGGACTTTAAAGTTTATATAATTGATAATGATTCTAAAGATAATTCTAAAAAAGTGATTAGAAGTTATAGCAAGAGATTAAATATAGATTTAATAGAAATGAGTTATAATAGTGGTTTTGCCCCAGCTAATAATATTGGAATAAAAAAAGCTATTAATGATGGATGTGATTATATTTTAACATTAAATAATGATGTTGAAGTTCCAGTAAATTCTTTAAAAAATGCTATGAATGAAATATATAGTAATGAAGAGTTTGATGTATTTCAATTATTTATGATAAATTATTTTAATAAAAACGTTTGTGATGCAGCAGGTTTGAAATTTAAAAAGGATTTAATTCCAGTTCAAGTAGGATTTAAAGAAAGTGTATCAGATATCTTAAGTAAAGATAATATAATCATAGATGGAGTATGTGCCGGAGCTGCAATTTATTCAACAAGAGCACTAGAAAAAGTAAAGCTAGATAATAATAACTATTTTGATAGCAATTTTTTTGCATATTTTGAAGATGTTGATTTATCTTTAAGGCTTAAGTCAGCAGGATTTAAGTTTAAATTATTAAGAGAAAGCATTGTATATCATATGCATTCAGCAACTGGTAGTAAAACAAGTGGATTTAAGGAATATTATTTAACAAGAAATTTATTTATGTATACTAAAAGAAATCAAACTATTGAGGATTATAAATCACATAAAAAGGAATATTATATAAGGTTTTTAAAAACTCTTATAAAAAATATAAATAATTTTAATGCTATAAAATCTACTTTAAAAGGATTAAATGATGGTTTAAAAGAAAGTAAAAAAATCGAATATTTGAAGAACTAAACAAGGAGGCATTATTGTGAGAAAAATAGTAAAGGCGATGAGAAAAGTTATTTATTTAAGAGATCAAAGTAACTTTAAAAGATATATAAATAACTTATTGGAAGAAGTAGATTTTACTCCAATTGTAAATAAATTACCAAAACAAATAAAAAGTATAACATTTGTTATACCAGGAATGCCTGCTTTTAGTGGAGGACATACATCTATATTAAGGTTAGGGACAGAACTTAGTAAAAGGGGTTATGATGTAGGATATGTTTCTTTTGCACCTCAAAATATAGGTGATATGAAGAAAAATGCAGAGATAAATTTAAGCAATTATAAGGGAAATATTATTGGTGATGATATTACAAAAGTAAAGAGTGATATAGTAATCGCCACATCATGGGAATCTGTGTATTATTCAAGAAAAATGAGTGGATATAAAATGTATTTTATACAGGATTATGAACCATATTTTAATTTATATGGAGAGAGTTATATTATGGCTCAAAAAAGTTATGAAGTTGGATACCATATGGTTAGTTTGGGAAAATGGAATAAACATATGATAGAAAAGGAATGTTTCGTAAATTCAAAATTAGACTTTATTACTTTCCCTTATGAAAGTAAGGAGTATTTTGCAAAGAAAAGAGATTTTGATTCATATAAGGATAAAAAAGAATTTAATTTTGCTGTATATATTAAAGATGTTGGTAAAAGAGCTCCATATTTAATTCAATATTTACTTACGAAATTAAAAAATGATTTTAGCAAAGAAGATATCAGCATAAATATTAAATATTATGGTGAGGATAAGAATTTTAAATGTGAAGGTGGAGAAAACTTAGGGAAATTAAATAAGAGTGAACTATTAAATTTATATAATAATTCAGACTTTGGATTAGTTGCATCATTAACAAATATTTCATTAGTACCTTATGAAATGTTAGCTACAGGTTTACCAGTAATAGAGTTTAAAGAGGGTACTTTTGAGTATTTTTTCCCGGAAAACACTGCTATTATAACTTCTTTTGATTATAATGAATTTTACAAACAAGTTAAAGAGGTAATTAACAATCCAAAAAGATTAAAGGACATGAATCAAAATTCAATAAAATTTTTAAAGAAATTAAGTTGGGAAAAAACTACAGATGAATTTGTTAAAATTTTAGAAGGTATCAACGAAAGAAGAGGAGAGTAATATGGCAAGAAGTGTTAGGACAAATTACTTATATAATTTGATATATCAAATTACTGCTATTTTATTGCCTTTGATAACTATGCCATATGTATCTAGAGTATTAGGTCCACAAGGTGTAGGAACTAATAGCTTAACTAATGCAAATACACAATATTTTATGTTACTTGGAACACTTGGAATAACTATGTATGCTACTAAAAAAATTGCTACAGTTAGAGAGAATAGACGAAAATTAAGGCAAACTTTTTGGGAAATATTTTCAATTCAGTTTATTGGTTGTATGATTTCTTATATTATATTTGTATTAGTATTAGGTATTAGAAGTTCTTTAGGATTATATTATATGTTGCAAGGATTCTTTATTTTATCTAGTGCAATAGATATATCATGGTATTTTGTTGGAATAGAGGATTTTAAAAATGCATCAATAAGAAGTTTTTTAGTTAAAATTATATCTGTATTTTTAATATTTATTTTTGTAAAAGATAGTAATGATTTATGGCAATATATTCTTATAAATAGTTTAACTATGTTTATTGGTCAATTTGTAATGTGGATATATGTAGATAAGAGTACTTTTTCTTTTAAGTCTTTAGATAAATTAAAGTTAAGAAGACATATAACTCCTATTTTAGTTCTTTTTATACCTCAAGTAGCAACACAAATTTACACAGTTTTAGATAAAACTATGTTAGGTGTATTTTCACCTACTGTAGAGGTAGGATATTATGATCAATCTCAAAAGATTGTTAGAATATTACTTACAATATTGACTTCCTTAGGTACAGTAATGATGCCTAGGATAGCTAGTTTAATTAGTAAAAATCAACACGATATAGTAAAGAATACTCTTAAAAAATCATTTACTATTATAAGCTTTCTAGCGATACCAATTGCATTTGGAATAATGGGGGTAAGTGATAGGTTTATTCCTATGTTTTTTGGATATGAGTATCTTAGTGTTATACCTTTGTTAAAGATATCTTCAATTCTAGTAATAATAATTGGAGTAGGAAATGTTTTTGGTACACAATATATGATAGCTGTAGGAAAAAATAAAGAATATACAATTTCAGTTTGTGTTGGTGCTGCTGTTAACTTTATTCTTAATTTAATTTTAATTCCTAAGTTTTCAGCTTTAGGGGCAGTAATTGCAACAGTATCTGCAGAATTTTCAATTGCATTAATTCAATTATGGTATTCGAGAGAAATAGTAGA
Source organism: uncultured Erysipelotrichaceae bacterium (assembly GCA_948444795.1). Classification (GTDB taxonomy): domain Bacteria; phylum Bacillota_I; class Bacilli_A; order RF39; family UBA660; genus MGBC108787. The sequence goes on from CAOJUX010000044.1 coordinate 6,759, forward strand.
TATTTCTTGGATTAAAGAAACATATAAGTATTGGATTTCAGGAATAGTTATGTTAATAATAGTTTCTTTTTTAGGTGAAGGAACTTATAGAAATATTTTTATATTGGCAAGACAAATAATAATTGGTTCTATAGTATATTTTGGAATTTTAATATTATTAAAAGATAATATTATTAAGAATTTTTTTAATTTATTAAAATCAAAACTAAAGAAAACAATCAATTAGGAGTTTTATATAATAATATTATAATTTTTAAATATTTACATTAGGAAGAGAGAATTTTATATATGGAAAAACTAGTTTCTATAGCGATAGTTAATTGGAATGGGGAAAAATACTTATATAAGTGTATAAAATCATTATTAAATCAAAATTATAAAAATATAGAAATAATAGTGATAGATAATGATTCTACAGATAATTCTGTAAAAATAATTGAAGAAAATTTTTTAGATAATGTTAAATTATTTAAAAATAAAAATACGGGATATGCTGGTGGAGCAAATAAGGGAATTGAATTATCAAAAGGTGACTATGTTATAATAGCTAATCCTGATATTGTTTTTGGAGAAAATTATATAGAAAATTGCATTAAAAAGTTTAAAGAAGATATTACTATTGGGGCAGTAACAGGAAAGCTTCTTAAATATGACTTTGATAATGATAAAAAATTAAACATAATTGATTCTGCAGGAATATCCTTTAATCATTACAGACAAGGAATTGATATTGGACAAAATGAAGCTGATGAAGGCAAATATGAAAAAGATAAAAGAGTATTTGGGGTTTGTGGAGCCGCTGCCGTTTTCAAGAAAGAAGTATTAGAAAAAATAAAAATTAATGGTGAATATTTTGATAATGATTTTTTTGCATATAAAGAAGATATAGATATTTGCTGGAGATTAAATCTTTATGGATTTAAATGTTATTATGTACATGATGCAATTGCTTATCATGGAAGAGGAATGAATAGCAGTAAAGGAATAATAAACACTATAAAAAATAGAAGAAGTCAGTCGGAATTTTTAAAGGGTATTTCTTTTAGAAATCACTATTTAATGATTATAAAAAATGAAACAAGTTATGCCTTTAAAAAAGACAAGAGTAAAATATATATAGGCTTAATGAAATACCTAGTATTTTTTACGATATTTGATTGGAAATGTTTAAAATATGTTAAAGAAATTAAAGTTAAAAAAAGCTTAATGGAAGATAAAAGATGTCAAATATTAAAAAATATAAATATATCTGATAAAGAAATATATAAATTATTTGATTTATAAATATGGAGGTATAATCCTTGAATAGTGTAGCAGCAGTTATTATAACTTATAATGTAGAAAATGATTTTAAAAAGCGTATCAATAAGCTTAAAGGAAAAGTAGATGAAATTATAGTTGTTGATAATGGTTCTAAAGATAAAACAATTAGTATGTTAAAAGAACTTGAAAGAGAAACTACTATAATATATTTGGAAGAAAATAAAGGAATAGCATATGCCTTAAATAAGGGAATAAATTATTCAATAAAAAAAGGATATAACTGGATATTAACTTTGGATCATGATAGTATTATTACAGATGACATGATTAAAAATATGTTAAATTGTTATGAAAGTTTTGATGAAGATTTCAAAGAAAAGGTAGCAATGCTTGTACCGATACATGTTGAGGAAAAGGAATATAAAAGCAATGCTAGTAGTATCACTCAAGTTTCATCAGTTTCTTATAGGGAGGTGTTAACAGAAATTACTTCGGGAGCATTAACAAAAGCTGAAATATATAAAAATATAGGAATGTATGATGAAAGATTATTCATTGATTTAGTGGATCATGATTATTGTTTATATTTAAATAAGAAAGGTTTTAAAATAATACAAGTTAAGTCAGCTATTTTAATACACAATTTAGGAGAGAGTGTGAAAAAAAGTTTGCTTGGACTAAAAATGACACCTACTAACCACAGTCCTTTAAGAAGATATTACATGAGTAGAAATAGACATTATATCTGGGATAAATACAAAAATGATTTTCCTAAATGGGTATTGAAGGATAAAAGAAGATTTATCACTGAGAATTTAAAAATCATTTTATTTGAAGATAGTAAAATAGAAAAATTTAAATACATTAGAAATGGGATAAAAGATTATAAAAATAATGTGTTTGGTGAATTTAAAAATAATAAATAAAATAGAGGGGAGAAAAAGATGGAAGGTAAAAAAGATGCTATAAGAAATGTTTTTAATGTGGTTACAGCATTAATTTTTATTGAATTTGTATTAGGGGGACTTGGTCATATATTAAATCTTCCAATTAGAAAGGGATTATTTGCAGTAGGAATACTTTTCTCATTATATATGATTTTTAGAGAAAGAATAAAAATTGAAAAAAGATTTTTAATTCCTATTATTGTAGTATGTATATATATTGCATATGGTAGTATTATTGGATTAATTAATGGTAATAGTTTTGGTGATATATTTTCAGATGTAAATTCGTTTTTAGGAGTATTATATATACTTCTTTTAATAGTTTATGTAAGAGGTAAAAGCGAAAATATTAGTAAGATATTAAATATATTTGTAAATTGTGCAACTATAGTAGCTGTTATAACAATTGCTTTGTTTGTAATAAGTAGAATTTATTTACCTAATGATTTGCATATAATAGCAATTTATAATGATTTAAACACTAAATTACAGTATGGACTTATAAGTGGATTAGTATTATCTAATAATTATGCTAGAGTATATTTATATAATGGGATTTTTATGCAACTTGCAGTAGCAATAATATTTATTAAATTATTTAATAAAGAAAAAAATATATTTGGAATATTAAAATTAGCAATTCTTTTAATTGGAATATATGTATCAAATACAAGAGGCTTTTGGCTTGGAACAATAGGTGTAGTATTTTTATCATTTGCTTATTATTTATGGAGAGTTAAAAAGTATAAATTAACTATAAAAAATGTTTTAATTGCTATAATACCATTAATTTTAGTAGCAATTATATTACCTAAGACTATAGTATCTGTAAGTCCAGAGCAAAATTTACCACAATCATCTGGCAGTATAAAAGATAGAGTAGAGTCTATTACAGATTTTGAAAATGATGAGTCTAATAAAGTTAGAGCAATTCAACTTAGATTTTTAGTTGATAAGATAAAGGAAAAACCAGTTTTAGGATGGGGATTTGGTTCTCATATTTATGAGTATCCTCAATATATGCAAGATAATGGTCTTCAACCTGTTAGCAGTAGTAGCTTTGAACTTTATTATGTAGAATTATTATTTAAAACAGGAGTAATTGGAGTATTAATATTCTTTGGATACTTAATATATAATTTTGTTAAGTTATTAATTATTTTATTTAAGAAGGGGTTAAAACAAAAAGATGAACAGATGTTAGTAGGGTGGACAATAGGAACTATGTCAATTTTAGCATCATCAATTACAAATCCATATATTGCAGGTTTATCAGTATTCTTTGTTTTAGTTATGGAAGTTTATTTGATACAACTATATGATTAAAAGATTTAAAATTTTATATATAATTTATTAAGATTTAATTAAGGTGCACAGTATAGTGCGCCTTTTATATTGACATTAATATTATTAAATAGTAAGATTTACTTTATGTATGACTATAATTAGAAATTAATCTAAATTTAAGGTATAATAAACATAAAAAACTTAAAAATTGTAGAAAAAGTGCTACTATATGGAATAAAAATAAGGTAGTATAGAGAGGGTTATTATAATTTTAAGGAGGTTCAAATGGGAATTAATTATATAAAAATTAAATATTAATTTTTATATTATAGTAATTATAAAGGAATTTGATAATAATAAATATATGGGAGTATTAACGGAGATTCATATGGAGTGTGATAATATGACTAGTTTTAGAGTTAATGATATGGGAGATGACAAAAGAGGAATAAAGGTTTATTTGTTTTTTAAAAGATTTATAGATATAGTTGGTTCGTTAGTAGGATTAATAATATTAAGTCCGATTTTTCTTATTGTTACAATAGCTATAAAATTAGACTCAAAGGGTCCAGTAATATTTGGCCATACTAGAAAAGGAATAGGTGGAAAAGATATAAAGGTTTATAAATTTAGAACTATGTATCAAAATTCTCAAGAGATATTTGATAATTTTACAAAAGAACAAAAGGAAGAGTTTTATAAAAATTTTAAATTAGAAAATGATCCTAGAGTTACTAAGGTAGGGGATTTTTTAAGAAGAACAAGTATAGATGAATTACCACAGTTAATAAACATATTAAATGGTACTATGAGCATAGTTGGACCTAGGCCAATAGTTGAAAAAGAAGTAGCACTTTATGGAAAATATGCACCTAAATTATTTTCAGTTGTTCCTGGGCTTACGGGATACTGGCAAGCTAATGGAAGAAGTGATACTACATATGAGGAAAGAATTAAAATGGATATGTATTATATAGATAATAGAAGTTTGTGGTTAGATTTAAAAATAATTTTTAAAACCTTTGGTTCTGTAATTAGAGGTGAAGGCGCTATTTAAGACATATAAAGTCGGAGGAAAAATAAATGAAAATATCCATAATATGTCCTCTTTATAATGCTGAAAATTATATTGAAGATTTATATTTAAGCATTATAAAGCAAAAAGATGTTTGTATTGCAGAAATAAAGTTTATTTTAACTGAATCAAGTGATAATACAGAAGATAAATTGAAAAAATTACAATGTAGATATAAGAAAATTTCAAAAAAAGAATTTTCGCATAGCTTAGTAAGAGAAAAAGCAGCATTTGAATCTACTGGTGAAATAATAGTATTTATAACTCAAGATATAAAAATAGTAGATGAATACTGGTTATATTATTTAACAAAAGATATAATTGATGGTAAATGTGAAGCTGCGTTTAGTAGACAAATAGGATATGAAGAACACAAGATAGAAAAGTATACTAGAGAAATAAACTATCCAAATGAAAAAAGAATTGTAAGTAAAAGTGATATTGAAAGATTAGGACTTATGACCTTTTTCTTTTCAGATGCTTCAAGTGCTATTTCTAAAGAAATATTTATGAAATTAAATGGATATGATAATAAAAATTTACCTACCAATGAAGATATGTATTTTGCATATAAACTTATTATGAATGGTTATAAAATTGAATATGCAGCAGAATCTAAAATAATTCATTCCCATGATTTGTCCTTTAAGGAAACTTTAAAAAGATATGGGGATATTGGTAAATTTTTTGATGAAAATAAATATTTAAAAGAATATAGTGCAGGAGAGCGTGGACTTACTGTTCTTAAATATATAGCAAAGAGAAGTTTAGAAGATAAAAAACCGTTAATTATTGCAGATGCAATAATTAATTTTGGAGCAAGATTTATAGGAATGAAATTTACAAAAAAATAAAAAGTGAGGTATTTTTATGAAGGGTATAATATTAGCAGGAGGGTCAGGAACAAGACTATATCCAGTAACA
>CAOJUX010000045.1 GCA_948444795.1 uncultured Erysipelotrichaceae bacterium
TTTTCTTTTGATAACCATTTATAAATATGTCATCACACTCATCAAATAATAAATAGTCATTACTATTAACTTTTAAGATATGTGGCTTTACATAGGCAATATTAGTGTTTTTAAGACTAATAATACATCCATTAACAATTTCATATTTTACACTGGCAAATCTACATACCATATCTACTTTCTTTCTTAATTCTTCACTTATTATAAGTTTTTTAGTTTCTATTGTCATATAAATCACTCTCACTTTCTTTCAAACAACAAAAAAACTAACATTTCTGTTAGTAATCTATTACTTACTCGAAAAGTTCGAGTTTCCTATCTATATGGTGCGAGTGAAGGGACTTGAACCCCCACTCCGTTAGGAACTAGATCCTAAGTCTAGCGCGTCTACCAATTTCGCCACACTCGCATTTAAAATGGTGGACCTCGCAGGACTCGAACCTGCGACCGCCCGGTTATGAGCCGGATGCTCTAACCAACTGAGCTAGAGGTCCATTGACTTATTAATAATATCATAATATTTTAATTGATGCAATATTTTTAGTAAAAAATATAAAAAAAATAAGTAGTCATAAGATTACTTATTATCTTGCATCATATTTAATAAATCTATTTTAAATTTATCTTTAACAGCATTCTCTTTAGAAATCATAATACCTTTATAAGTAGTTAATTCAGACATATGACCTTCTAACAATATATCTTTTGGTGTAATTGAATCTAACATAATAGTATCATTATCTTTATACACAATATATATTAATTTTACTTCTCCATGCACTTGAGCAAATCTTTTATCACTTGGTAACTTAAGCTCATAAGTTTCAGTGTTATTTTTCTTATTTTTAGAAATTAACTCTCCTAAAAATTTACCATTTCTTAAAGATGGATAATAATCAAAATTAAGCTTTTTATAAGCTAACATATTATACTTTTTTAAAGCTCTTTCTAACTTATGATATTCATTTTCATCAATATAATCTAAAACAAAACCTTTCATTTTAAATTCCCCCTTTATTTATATAATAAGTATAGCATAAATCTCAGAAAATGTCAAATTTATGTCTAATTATCTTATTGCTGATGATTATAACACAATAAAAAACAGTTGTCAAATTTTTAATTCAACAACTGTTACACCTTGATTCCAATAATGCAGATAATACTTAAAAACTCTTCTATCATTTTTTAATATATAATGAATTTCTTTTTTTAAGATACCGGAACCTTTTCCATGAATAATTATAATAATACTATTCTTTAATTTGATATTATCATTTATAAAATCATTTATTATTGAATAAATAGTTCCACGATTCTCTCCATGAACATCTATACTAGGATACTTGGTTAGTGGTAAAAGCATTATTTTCAGAACTTCCTAAATTATTATTTTGATTTTGATTATTACTAATAATATTTAATTTGCCAAATTTACTTTCATAATAAGATATTACTTCATTTAATGATGGTATTGATAAAGTAGATCCAATTGTTTTTTTAGACATAAATGATGCAATAGTAGCAATTCTAATAGTTGCTTCTAAGTCAAGATTATTAAGAAGACTATAAGCAACACCAGCAACAAATATATCATGAGATCCTGTTTTATCAAGTACTTCTACTCCAATATCTGCAAGAACTTTTATTTCATTATTTAATGAATATATTGCTCCTTCTCCATCTGATCTTATAATCAAAGATATATTAGGATATTTATCTATTATTTTTTTATAACTATTTGCCAAAGTTTCTGGATTTGCAAAATCTAATTTGATTCCAGTCATTGCTTCTGATACATTTTTTGAACATACAATATACTTTGCATACTTAAAAAAATCTAGTAACCCTTGTCGCGGTGTTTTAGCATCCAAAATAGACAAAGCATTTGCATATTTATTAAAAGCATAAATTGAAGCATTATATTCATAACCATCAGATATAATACAATCAATTGGCACATCATATTCATGCTTTTTTATAGCATAATTTTTATCTTCTGAAGTAATTATAGTTTGAGAATTACTCTGTTTATTAAATAAAATATTAGTTGTAGAAGTACTTATATCATAATTTGTTTCTAAATAATTAGTTAATACTTTGTTTTCTTCCATATTTTTTTTCATTATATTTCCAATCTCATCATACCCAATTACTCCAGAAATATAAGATTCCATATTCCATTTTGCCAAAGCATAAGCAACATTATTAGCAGAACCTCCACTACAACTTATTACCTCATTAGTGTTCATTCTACTTCCTTCAACAGGAAAATTTTCCAATATCAAATTTCTATCATATGTTAAATGTCCTATACTTAATGTTTTCATAATATCACCCTTTTATCATATACATTATATCATTTAAATAATATAAATTCTACTTACTATTTTTTTTATGAATATTTGCTTTTGCCGATGCTAAACGTGCTATGGGAACTCTAAAAGGAGAGCAAGAAACATAATCAAGTCCAATTTTCGAAAAATACTCTACACTTTCTAAATTACCCCCATGCTCACCACATATTCCAATTTCTAAATCAGGCTTTACTTTTTTGCTAATTTTAATAGCACCCTCTATAAGCCTTCCAACTCCTTCATTATCAAAACGCACAAATGGATCATATGAGAATATATTTTTATTATAATATTCATTCAAAAACTTTCCTGCATCATCTCTAGAAAAGCCATAAGTCATCTGAGTTAAATCATTAGTTCCAAAAGAGAAAAAATCACTTTCATTAGCAATATCACGAGAAAGTAAAGCGGCTCTAGGAGTTTCAAGCATAGTTCCAACTTTATATGAAACTACCACATTATTTTTCTTCATTAAAGCATTAGCTGTTTGATTGACTATATTTTTGATAAATACAAACTCTTTAAAATCACTAATTAAAGGAATCATAATCTCTGGATTTATTTTAGTTCCAGATTTTTTAGCTTCTATTGCTGCCCCAATTAAACTTTCAGTTTGCATCACTATTATTTCCGGAAAAGTAATCAAAAGTCTACAACCACGGTGCCCCATCATTGGATTAAACTCTTTTAATTCATCAATTCTTTTTTGAATATCTTTGTTTGTTATATTTAAAGCTTTAGCAAGTATTTCAATGTCTTCTTTTTCTTTTGGTAAAAATTCATGCAAAGGAGGATCTAAATATCTAATTATAACAGGTTTGCCCTGTGCTGCTATAAATAACTCTTTAAAATCATTTTTTTGATATGGCAAAATTTCTAATAAAGCTTTTTTTCTTGTTTCTTTATCACTAGCCAAAATCATTTTACGAAAACTAAATATCCTTTTCTCATTAAAAAACATATGCTCCGTTCTACATAAACCTACACCACTAGCCCCAAATCCAAAAGCAACTTTAGCATCTACAGCATTATCAGCATTAGCTCTTACCTTAATGCCTTCATATTTCTCTAATATTTTCAAAAAAATTCTTAAATCACTACTTAAAGAAGCAGAAGTTTTTTTCAAAATACCTTTATATACTAAACCAGTATTTCCATCTAAACTTATTTTATCACCTTCTTTTAAAATAGTGCCATCTTTAAATTTTAATTTTCTATTTGCCTCATCAAGAATCACTTCTTCACAACCACTTACACAACAAGTTCCCATGCCTCTTGCAACTACTGCTGCATGACTTGTCATTCCACCGCGAATTGTAAGTATACCTTTCGCATGTTTCATCGAAACAATATCTTCAGGACTAGTTTCTAATCTAACTAAAATAGTATCCTCATTTTTAGAATGTTTTAATATTGAATCAGAATCAAAATATATAGTTCCAGATCCTGCTCCAGGAGATGCTGGAAGACCTTTAGCAATTGGCTTATTTATTTTTAGTTCATTATCTTCATAATTTTCATGTAAAAGACTAGATATATCATCTTCACTTATTCTATCTATCGCTTCTTCATAAGTAATAATTCCTTCTCTTATCAAATCAAGTACTATTCTTAAAGCAGCTTTACCCGTTCTTTTTCCATTTCTAGTTTGCAGAATATATAATTTGTTATTTTCAACTGTAAACTCCATATCTTGCATATCTTTATAATGCTTCTCAAGTTTTTCTGAAATATCTTTAAACTCATCATATATAGCTTTATTTTCTTTTTTTAAATCATCAATAGATTTGGGAGTACGTATCCCTGCCACAACATCTTCTCCTTGAGCATTATCTAAATACTCCCCAAATAACCCTTTTTCTCCCGTTGCTGGATTTCTTGAAAAAGCAACTCCTGTTAAACTATTATCACTACTATTACCATAAACCATTTCCTGAACATTTACAGCTGTTCCCCAATCATCAGAAATATTGTTAAGTTTCCGATAATATTTAGCCCTTTCATTATTCCAACTTTTAAAAACGGCACAAATAGCATTAAAAAGTTGAACATATGGATCTTGTGGAAACTCTTCATGAGTTAATTTTTGATATATCTTTTTAAAATCTTTAGCCATTTTAACCATAGCATCTTCTGGTATATCAGCATCACTGTTAACTTTGTATTTATCTTTAGCAAGGGAAATATATTTTTCAAAATAATTTCTATTAAGTCCTTTAACAACATCAGAATACATTGTAATAAAACGACGATAAGAATCATATGCAAATTTTCTATTATTAGTATTTTTAGCAATACTTTCACATACTTCATCATTTATTCCCAAATTTAAAACTGAATCCATCATTCCTGGCATAGATGCTCTAGCTCCACTTCTTACACTGAGCAATAAAGGTTTATCCCCTTTTCCAAATTCTTTATTAGTTTCATTTTCTAATATTTTAATAGCTTTTTTTATCTCACTTAAAATGCTATCTGTTAATTTTTCTTGAGCTTTATAATAAAAATTACAAGCTTCTGTTGTAATTGTAAAACCTTTAGGTACAGGAAGACCAATATTAGTCATTTCAGCCAAATTAGCTCCTTTACCACCTAAAATATCCCTCATATCTTTATTTCCTTCATTAAATAAATAAACATATTTCATAATATATCCCCTTTTCCTACTATTTTAGTATATCAATTTTTAAAATAATATGTAATAATAGCATGTTCTTTTTACAACTTTTAGACGCTATCTTTTTTTAGCATATAAATAAACTTTTCTTAACCTTTCATTTGAAACATGAGCATATATTTGAGTTGTTGAAAGTGATGAATGCCCTAAAATTTCTTGAACACCTCTTATATTGCTGCCATGATTTAACATATGAGTAGCAAACGTATGTCTAATAACATGAGGAGTCACTTTATTTTTAATGCCACAAATAAAAGCAATATTTGATAATATCTGAGCTATTCTTCTCGTAGTTAAGCATATACTATCTTTTCCTACTAATAAATAATCACTTTTTTGATTATTTAATATTATAATTCTATCTTCTAAATATTTATCTAATATTTCTTGAGCATAATCTCCATAATAAACAATTCTTTCTTTCGATCCTTTTCCCATTATTTTAATACTTTTATTACTAAAATTAATATCATCCATTTTAATTGAAACAAGTTCACTACAGCGACACCCTGTATCATATAAAATTTCTATAATAAGTTTATCTCGATTAGTAAAAATATTTTCTTTATAACCATTTATTTTAGTAAAATTAAGCATTTTTTCAGTATCTATCTCATCTAAATAATTAGGTAACTTCTTAGGACTTTTAGGGTTATTAATACTAGTCCATATATTATTATTTATTTTATTTTTTAAGACTAAATATTTATAAAAACTTCTTATTGCACTTAAATTTCTGGATATACTAGAATTTTTATATTCCAAAAAATCTAAATATTTCAAATATCTTCTTATTTCTTCTCGCTTAATTTCTAAATAATTAATATGATTACTTTCAATATATTTTTGATATTTAAAAAGTTCATTTTGATAAGAAATAATGGTCTTACTGCTATAGTTTAACTCTATTTTTAAATATTCCAAAAAAACAATAATTGATGATCTCAATATTATCTTCCTCTTGAACCTATACTGTCATAAAATTCATCATCTCTGTCTTTATTTAAACTTGCATATAAACCTCTTAACGATTCATAGCTTAAGTTACATAAACTTAGATAACTATATTTTTCAGGACATTTTTCTAAAATATATCTAATCCATTTTTCAATATTTTCTTGTTTTTTTTGGTATTCTACTTCCTCTTTATCATATTCATCTCTATCAATACTCATATTACTAAATACTCCCATATATTATCACCTATAATAAGTATAAACTTTTATTTATTAACATGTCAATTATTTATTCTATATAAAAACTATCAAGTCCAAAATAATCTTCTATTGTAATCCAATCTCCATCATTATATAAAGTTCTTGCAAGCTTTTCTCCAACATATCTTAAATGCCAAGACTCATATTTATATCCTGTTTCATTTTGTTTATTCTTTGGATATCTAATTATAAACCCATATAAATAAGCATTATTATTGACCCAAATTCCTTCATTCGTTTTAGCAAATGCATCACTAATCGAATTTAAGTCAAATGAAAGGCCTGATTGGTGTTCTGAATATCCTGGTCTTGCTGAATATATATCAGCGTTTGTCTTGCCATCACGATAGACATAATTATTATAAATTGTCTCTTGAGTTTTATATGAACGATATCCAGAAGTTATTTTTATATTAAGTCCTAAACTCTTAGCATCTGCTTGCATATCTAAAAAAGCTTCATAAACTAGCTTATTAATACAATCATTACAAGTTTTAGTTTTATTATGACTATCACGATAAGTATTTTTTGGTTCAAAATCAGATGGTAACGAATAAGTTTTATTGACAATTAAATAATCATCTACATAATAAACTCCATTTATTTGATATATAGAATAGCCTTTTTTAGATTTACCTACATATTTTTTTCTCCATCAATACTAGGTAATTTAATATATTTAATATCCTCTTTTATATTATTTTCGTCTTCTTTAGGCGCTTCTTCACTGCTAGTTTTAATACTTTGATCATCTTTTTCTTTTAAAATATTATTTTCAGATACTTTATTATTATCTTCAATTATATTTTTTACTACTTTATATGCAAAAAATGGCGCAACTGCCAAAATTAAAACACATAGAAAAACTATAATAGCAATAGCAGATTTTTTCATTTTTTCACTCTACTTTCTATTATTATTATAGTCCTAAACATTAAAAAAAGAAATAATTATTTAGATTTCTTGTCACTAATTATTTCTTTGAAAGCTGTCCCCATTGTAGCAATTGCTTGTAAATCACTAGGAACTATTATTTTAGTTGATTGCCCATCTGCCATTTTAGCAAGTGTTTCATAACTTTTTAAAGTTAATACGGAACTATCTGCTTTGGCATCTTTTAGCATTTTAATACCATCAGCTTCTGCTTTTTTAATTTTAAGAAGGGCTTCTGCTTCACCTTCTGCTCTTTTAATTTGAGCCTCCATATCTGCCTCTGCTCTTAAAATTGCGCTTTCTTTTTCACCCTCAGCAATTAAAATGCTAGATTTCTTCTCACCTTCAGCTTGAAGAATTTTTTCTCTTCTTTCCCTCTCCGCACGCATTTGTTTTTCCATTGCTTCTTGAATATCTCGTGGTGGCAAAATATTTTTAACTTCTACTCTATTAACTTTTATTCCCCAAGGATCAGTTGCCTCATCTAGTATTGATCTCATTTTAGAATTAATTATATCTCTACTAGTTAAAGTTTGATCTAGCTCTAGCTCCCCAATAATATTTCTAAGAGTTGTTGCAGTCAAATTTTCTATTGCATTAATTGGATATTCTACTCCATAAGTATATAACTTAGCATCAGTTATTTGAAAATACACTACTGTATCTATTTGCATTGTAACATTATCTTTAGTAATAACTGGTTGAGGTGCAAAATCCTTTACTATTTCCTTTAAAGATACTACATTTGATACTCTATCAACAAAAGGTATTTTAACATGAAGTCCATTTTTCCAAGTAGCATAATAAGATCCTAAACGCTCTATAACATAAGTTTTAGCTTGTGGTACTACCTTAATATTAGGAAGTACAATAATTGCCACAATAATTAATATTGCTAATAAAAATTCCATTTATTCATTCCTTCTTTCCAACTTTTAATTTAACACCATCAATAGATATAACTTTGACAGTATCACCTTTTTCAAACGAAGCATCTGAATAAGCACTCCATTTTTTGCCATCTACTTTTACTTCACCAATAACATTTTTTTTAATTGGTTCTGTAACAATTGCTTCCTTGCCAACTACCCGATCTAAATTAGTTGATACATTTTTTGGCTTAAGTAAATTTACTAATATTTTTCTGGTTGTTAAAAGTAAAATAATTCCAAGTATTACAAATACCGCAAATTGAATAAAAAAGCTATTAATAAAGAATGACAATATTAAAGATACAAGAGAACTTGCTATAAACCAAATTGAAACTAAATTAATAGTACATGCTTCTAATATAATTAAAAATATTAAAATAATAAGCCATATTACCCAAAAATCCATAAAAATACTCCTCTCTTATGAACATAATATACTATTATTTTATTAAATTTACAAGATAAATATTATCTTTTCAGGCTATTTTTTAAGTTTATTTTCTTCAAGTCTTTAATTTCTTTTTTGGTATAAGTTCCTTTTACTAAATCATCATTATCAGTCATATAACAACTTGAAGCAAAGTCAAGTAAATATAAACTATTTGGTATTTGATGATATTCTATTTTTTCTGATTCATCTGTATTTACTTTTATGTATGAAATTACCTCATTTTGTTTAGCTATTAAGTATATATCTGCATCATTTATATTAGTACTTTTATATACATAATATTTACCTAGTTTTATATAATCTTCTGTTATAAATGGTTTTGCAAAAATTGTACCATTATCATAACATACTCTTAAATCTTCTAATTTATATAATTTATCATCTAAGGGTTGATTTCTTTTTTCAAAAATACGTTCATTAATTAAAGATACTAGATTTGAATATATCCCATTTTTATTTTGCATAGTAGAACTACTTATAATGCAGTATCTAGTATGACAAGACATTTCATCTTTAACAAACTTTTTATATAAGTCTTTTACTTCCTCTGTAGCATTCATTTTGTTTATATATTCTTTATAATCAAGGTATTTTGATAAATAATAAGTATAATCTAAATTATTATATTTTTGTTTATTTTCTTCTTGTCTTTCTTTTATTTCTGTTTGATTTTGATTTAGTTTATTTGTTTCTTTTAATACTTCTTTCCTATTTCCATGTTCTAAATATCCAAAAACTTGTATGTCATCTTCAATAAATTCTAGAGCTTCACAATTATAACTAAGAGCAATTAAATCTTTCGCATCATGATTTTTTAATAATTCTTCTAAAGATATTACATAAACATCTTTATTTACTTCTTCAAATTTATGACCGCCAAGCCTAGCAAGTTGGTAAATAGACTCTATTCTGCCTAGAACTTTATTGTCTTTATTAGTTATAACATAGTTATGTATACCCAAATCCAAATCTCTACTAAATTCAAGCTTATAAATATTATAGTTTTTTAAACTGCAATAACTTTTTGCTATCAAAGGAACATTTGCAATATCTAAAGCTTTATTTGTATTATCAAAACCATATAAATCATTTAATGGAAACTTTATATCTTCAAAACTTTGATAATCATATTTAGTTTTTATATTTTCAGCAATTAAATTTTCTAAATTAATATAAGCATATTCTTCTTCTTTTTTAGAAAGTATTGATGATTCGACTATATGATAACGAGTATATGGACTCATATCATCACTTATAAAGTCTTTATATACTGATTTAATTAAATCAGGTGCATTCATTTCATTAATTATTTTTTCATAATCAAGACATTTAGCCATTTCAAGGGTAAAATGATTATCTGCATAAGAATTTCTTATTTCACTGCATTTTTCTTCTTCAGCAAGCTCTACTTTTTTCTCAATCTCATCAATAAATAAGCCAGTATCCGCCTCAATTGGAGAAATTTTGTCTAACTTGGTGTTTACTTTATTTTTTTCATGTACTGCTATTGTACCACTAGTATATAATAAACCAGCTAAAGCAAGAATGGCTATTTGTTTTAAGTTTCTTTTATTCATAATTCTTCCTCTTTTCTTTTTCTTAAGTTTACTATTATATATTGATATAGTTATTTGTCAAATAAAAAGTTTACTATTTCAATAAAGTTCATACCATGAGATGCTTTAATAAGTAGTGCATCACCTTTTTGAATGTATTTTTGAATAAATTTTATGGCTTTTTGGTTTTCTGCAAAGGAATATACTAAAGTTTTATTAAAACCACTATCAATAGCACCACTTGCAATATATTTGACATCATCTCCAATTGTAATTAAAAGTCTTTATAACCTTTATTTATAAGCATTTATGACATTTTTAATTTTGAAAGATATTCATATATTTTTATAATTTCTTATATTTTCGCTTTCAAAAGTTTTGATTATAAAGTTATCTTTTTATTAGAGGTAGTCCGAGTTCCTTGATTTTTTCTAAGAAATAGTATATCATAAATAACTAATTAAAGGAGATTTTAAGTGAAATTGTATTATTCTCGGTTACAATTCGAATTAACTCGCAAATGTAATCAAAGTT
>CAOJUX010000046.1 GCA_948444795.1 uncultured Erysipelotrichaceae bacterium
TACGCTTAGGAGGGTGTATTTTAGTTTTTTATTCTTTTCATATCTTTTCATTTTTATTTCTCCTCCTATTTTCTATACCTATTATAACCTACTATTATTCATAATTCAATTAGTAATAACGTAAACATTAAAAATACATATCATTTATGATAGTATTTAATTATTTATAGTTACTTTATCTTCATAATTTTGATGAAGTAATTCCTCTGATTTTTTGCTTAAAGGTTTATTAAAATAATCTTGATAAACTTTTTTAATATCTTCATTTTTGTAACTGCATCTAATCTTTTGCTCTAAATCATTTTTATATAGGCTTTTGTTTCTTTCATCTAAAACTATATTTATCTTAGATACAGGCAAAACCGGATTCCCCGCTCCCCCAATACAACCATAATCACAAGACATAACTTCAACAAAATGATATTTTTTTAATGAATTATAAAGTTTATTAACATTCTTAATACCATACAAAACTGCAACATTTAATTTTATTTTACCTAAATCAACTACAGCTTCTTTAACTTCATCTTTACCTCTAACACAAGTTAAATTATAAAAATCTTTTGGGGCATCTTCTTTATTAATCAAATAATAAGCAGTTCTAAGAGCTGCTTCCATCACTCCTCCACTTGTTCCAAAAATTACTCCTGCTCCACTACCTTTACCAAAAAGTTTATCAAACTTCTTATCTTTAACATTTTTAAAATCAATTTTTTCTTCACGAATTAACATAAAAAGCTCCTGAACAGTCATAACATAATCACAATTAGGATCACTACTTATTTCACTTTTTTTGGATACACAAGGAGTAAGAAAAACTGTAACTATATCATTAGGATTTAAATTCTTTAATTCGGCAAAATAATTTTTAATAACAGCCCCTTGCATTCCAATAGGACTTTTACAACTTGATAATTTTTTTAAATCAGTTTTATGATATTTTTCCATATTTAAAACCCAAGAAGGACAACAACTAGTAAACATTGGTAAATTAATATTTTTTTTAACTCTATTTAAAAGTTCACTTGCTTCTTCCATAATAGTTAAATCAGCTCCAAAAGTTGTATCTAAAACATAATCAAAACCTAATTGTTTTAAAACGCCAACTAGCTTTTCTTCTAAAAATTCACCTGGAGCAAATCCAAATTCATCTCCTATAGATACACGAACTGCTGGACTAATGCTAATTACTGTAATTTTTTCTTCATCATGAACATTGGCTATAATTTCTTTATAGTTATATTTAGGAACAATTGCCCCTACTGGACAAGTCATAATACATGCTCCACAGTTTATACAAGTATCGCAATCAAGATTATTTTTATTAGCGCAAGTTTCCTGACACATTCCACAATTTATACATTTTTCCTCTATTCTTTGAATAGATTTATTATCTTTATTAATTGTTACTCTTCCCATAATTACTTCCTTCTATTTTCACTTACTAATTCAGCGTCAATTGTTAACTGTTTTATTCTTTCTATTATTCTTCTAGATTTAACTTTATCTACTCCATTATTTGCAACAGATAAATGAAGCTCTAATTCATCAATTGTTAAATTAGAAGTAAAAAAAGTTGTTTTATTATTATTCATTCTATATTGAAGTATTGAATAAAATACTTCATCTCTACTCCATTCAGTTACTTTTTCAGCACCAATATCATCAAACATTAAAATATCAACTTCCATTAACCTTTTCATTTTAAAAGAAAAATTTTCAAAATCATCTTTTAAATCTCTTAAAGTATCAGCAAAACATATTATTTCAGTTTTAATCTTTTTTTCATTATGTAAAGTATTAAGAAGTGCTGTCATTAAAAATGTTTTCCCAGAGCCAAAACTACCATGCAAATAAAGACCTTTTTCTCCTTTTAAAATATCATAATTATCAATAAAATTATCCATCCATTTAATAATCTTTAATTGCTTTTTATCTTTAGTATCAATATCTTTCATAGTTATTAAAGAAAGTTTTTTATCATTAGTTTCTCTATTTAAAACACTTATCATATATTTACAAGGTGTATAAGTAAATACAACTTTATCATTATTAACTTCAGGTTTTGAGATATACCCATCAAGTTTATTTTTACATTCAAATAAACCTCTACATTCTTTACAGTTTTTACATTCTAGTGCACTATCTTCTAACTTAGAAGTAATCTTCTGCAATTCTTTTTTAGGCCTGTTTAATTTAGTAACTATTTTTCTAAAATAATCATCTTTCATAGCTTCATCAAAATTTTTTTCAAGCATTTTTGAAAGTTTAAGAACTTTTGTCTCATTTTTTAAAGATTCCATATTTACACCTACTTATATTTATTTAATATACTTTCTAATTCTTTTTCTTCTTCTTTGGTCATAGATTCTTTTTCAAGAGTTTCATTAAACCAAATAGGTTCTACTGACTTACTTGCATTTTTAGTAGTTATTTTTTTACTATATTTTTTATGTTCTTTTTCTGCCACTAACATAGCATCTTCTGCAGTTTCAATATTCATTCTTTTCCATTGACCTGCAATAGTTTCTATAAAAGCTTGATTTAATTTATTATTATTCTTTCTTAAAACATAATCAATTAAAACATTAACAACTGCTGGTTTTAAATTTAAATCTATAAGTAACATTTCAAGCAACTTTAAATCTCTATTCGTAGGATTACTACCTTTATATTTACTTTTTAAAAAATCATATGGTGAAGTATTTTCAAAGACTTTTATAATTTTACCTCTATTTGTATTATCTCCATTTGGACTTTTTAAATATTCTGGTTGAGTTCTATAAACAAGTGTAGGAAGTTTTCCATTATTATTAAACTGATAATATTTCCTAGCACTTTTTCTTAAATTTTCTTTATCAATATATCCTTTTTCATTAATAGATAATCTTAGTATTTCTGCTATTTTCAAAGAATCTAAATTATAAACAAACGCTAAATTATTAATTAATTCTTTTAATTTTTTATTAAAACTTCTTTCATTTATAATACCTTTAGGAAGTGAGGACATAATTAAATCAAAATCAACTTGATCATCAAGTAAAATACTTCCTTCATTTTGACTTTTAACATCAAAATAAATATTAGAGCTAGCTTTATAATTGCTATTCATATTAGTTGTTATATCATTATAATCTTTTAAATCTATTTTATATTCTTGAAATTCACATTTTAAAAGATCATATTCATATTTACCTAAATTATTATATAAAACTACTCCAAGTATAGGATGAGAAAAAAATTCTTTAGGACTAAGTGGAGAATAAAGTTCATAAACATAGCTATTTATATCTCCTTCTTTTACATAAGTTTTAACAAGACCCACACTTTCTAAAGAACATCTTGATTTTTTTATTGTTTCTAGACCACATTTTAAAATAGTCATTAAATGATGATGTGTATAATCCATGCTAACAAGTTCAAGCCTATCTAAATCACGCCATAATGTAAGATAAAGAGATACTGCAGCATACCCAATTATTGGTTCATAAAGACTTATTAAATTTTTTCGTTCTTTATCTGTTAAAATAGTTTTGTTAACAACTAAATACTTATCCGCAGGTAAAAGGGTAATACTATTCATAAACAAAATCTCCCATCAAGTAATATTATAACAAGAAAAAAAAGCATTAACAAGCTTCATCACAAATCTCATCATATACTTTATTTATTATATCTAAAAACTTATTATAAACTTCTTCTTTTAGCTCTTCATTTAAAGGATTATATTTATCTTCATCTACTATATCATTATATATGCTGGCTACCTTTCCCTCTTTAACTCCTATAACAGTTGGAGCATATATTCTTTTTTCTTTAGTATCAACTTGTTTATTGTTACTATTTACTAAATAATATGGATTTAAATGGTCATTTAAAAGTTCAAGCATTTTATAATAGTTATTAGAACCCTCTGTTTTAATCTCTATTTCATTATTTACAATTTGTTTTTCGTCTCTAATATTTTTAATATTCAAATAATAAAGTTTATCAATTCCCATATTATCTAAAGCAGAAAGTAAAACTGGTAAAATACTCCTACTCCATAAAGAATCAGCATATCCTAAATATATTATTCCTGTACCATCACTAAGTAAATTAATCATTTCTTCTTCACTTATAATATCTACTGGATTAAACTCGCTTATTGAAAGTTCTTGCAAGACATCTTCTCCATTTTTAACATTATTTAAAGACTCATATTCATTTTTAAATATAATTGCATCAGAATTGCTTATGTTATTAACTTCTTCTTTTTTATCAGTAATAGCCATTATAATTACAATTAATGTACATACTAAAGTTACAAAAATAATTCCTATAAATATTTTTTTATCTTTACTCATCTTACCACCTATTCAATATAAATGATAACTTAAAAAACATATCTTTGCAACTAACTTTTTTATCTTGTTAATCGTTCATCTATATTTTTAATATAATCCTCAAGAATCATATCATTAAGTTTATAATCTTTTTCATTAAAATTTTCTAAGTCTTCTTTTAAATCTTTATATATTTTTTCAACTAAAGCTTTATAAGGAAAGTCATCTAAATCCATTTCATTTGGATGTTCTACAGTTTTCATCATATAAAGCATTATTAAAAAACGATCAAAAATTTTAGTTCCTTTACTATCTTCTAAATAACAAATTCTTAAAACATCAGCTGAAATACTTTTTTTAAAAAAAAGCTGTGAAAAATTTTCTAAAATACATTCTTTAAGATCAATAATATCACATTTAAATCTTAAAAAAACTGTATTATTAAATTTTTCTCTTGCAACACTCTCATCATTATATATAAACATCATCTTATACCAAAATCTTGCACTAAAAGCAACACATCCTGGGATATCTTTTGAAAAACAAATTCCTACTCTTTTATCCCCTACAAGTTTTGAAAAATATCCATTTTTAGGAACTAAACCATCTAAATAAATATTTTTTAAATAATTCTTATTTGTAAAATGATAATAAAACATTAATATTCTTCCCTTCATTCTAAAAAACTTGTCTTAAACGTTTTTTATCTTTTTAAATTATTCTTATCAAAAGCAGGCATTTACTTTTGGATTTCATTTTGCTTTAATCCCAAATAATAAAACCAATAAGGCTTAATTATTTTTTTATATTCTATTAAATTACAATTATCTTCTTTATGTCCAAAATCATATTTTGAAATACCGCTTAAAATAGTATAAAGTTTTTAATAAAACACTTTATAACGTATTTATAAAATAACAACTTTTTGCGTAATAAATTTAATAGATTAAAAGTAATTCTTAATACATTTAATCAAATATTTACAACTATCAGTAACCATATTTGAA
This sequence comes from uncultured Erysipelotrichaceae bacterium, assembly GCA_948444795.1. GTDB lineage: Bacteria > Bacillota_I > Bacilli_A > RF39 > UBA660 > MGBC108787. The sequence goes on from CAOJUX010000046.1 coordinate 5,333, forward strand.
TTTATTGCTTCTTCATATTTGAAGAAACGATACCCTTTACATTTCTCTGGTTCCATTATTTTAATAGTACCTTCAATATATTTAACATAATAAATTACAAATATCCAATTAATATCATTTTTGTGACAATGAAAAATACCAATAGAATCAGAAAAAACCAAATTAATTTCATCCCCCGCTTCTTCTTTTATTTCACGAATTATTGCAGATTTGAAACTTAAATCATCTGCGTCAACTTTTCCACCAATATCCTCATATAGTCCATTTTCGTCGCGAGATTTTTCTCCTCTTTGCTGCAATAATATGTCTCCATCAGAATTTTCTATATGGGCAATGACTCCTACTTTTTGATTAGAAAAATTAAAATTCTTTAAATCTTCATATGTTGCTTCATGATTTAGTAAATAGAAATTCATTAGTATCACCTACCTCTAAATCAAATTATATCATTTTTCAACAAAAAAGTCTCGAAATAATCGAGACTTCACATAAGTTAATAGGCCCCTCTCAAGTGTGTACTCAAGCGAAGCAAAGATAAACCGAACCACAAGGGTTCAGATATATACTTCTAGTACGATTATAAATAGGGTTATACACACCAAATATTAAACAACTCATTTGTATTTGATGTATAAATTATAACCAATTTTCTCATCAAGCAATACGTTTTAAATATTTGTTTATATTTCTTGAAATTTTTAATATAAGATATTAGTTAGTATTCATATCTTTGACTAATCTTTTTGATTTTTTATAATTATTTATATACCACTCTATAAATTCATCTGTAGCACTAGTTCTATTATCAGGTCTGTTATTTCTTTCTCCATCTGACATTTCAGCTAAAGTTTTGCTACAATTCATTGGTATAAACACAAACCATAAATTTGATTTAGCTCTTTTGTTTTGTTCTCCTCTTATTTCATGCGAAAGTGTACCTTTGCTAACTCCGAAGAATTGAAAATAATCTTTGCCATCAAAGAATGTTAAACAATCAAGAAAATAGCAATTCCTATTCTCTATTTGTTCCATTGTTTCTAATAACTGTGCAATATTTGATGAAATGCCTCTTCTTTTAACAAAAGCACCAGGATATCCAGGACTATTAGGATAATCTTCTATATAAAAACCAGAATCAGCAACAAAAACAGGTGTTCCTAATATTTCAAATGCTTGTCTAGCTTTTTCTTTTGATATAAATTCTATATCATTAATATCTGGTTCTTCTAAATCACACTTAAAATAATCTATTGTGATGCCAGCATTTTCAAACTTTTCTTTTACAGAAACATATTTACCATAATTGCCAGTTATATAAGTTAAATTTTCCATATTACATTTCTCCTTTATATTGATATAATTTTTTTACTAATTGTGGATTATATTCAGGCATTGTAAGATCAATACCTTTATCTTCTGCTACTTTTTTAGATAAAAAATACATTTGTAAAGCTAAATAATATTCTTTCCAAAATATACTTTCATCTTCATCTAAAGTGTGAAATAAGAAAATATTAGGATATTCTTGAGTTAATACCTGTAATAATTCATTATCTAAATTTTTTATTTGATGCGTTAAATAAATAATAGGACTTTCAGGATTTTGAAATAGTAAATTGCTTCTACCATGACAATATGACCCTTTATCATGAACAACAACCCCAGTAGTTCCTGTTTCGACCATATTAGATTCCAAAATAGAAGATGAGCAAGTCGTATCATACCCTGACATAATTTGGATTAGATTTGTATCTTTAAAATTGAAGTCAAGATTATTAATTCGATTTGTACTTTTTTCTAATAATTGTTTCAATTTCTCATTTATTTTTGCTAAATCTTCACTTGATAATTCCGACTTTTTTTCTTCTTTTAATATATTTAGTTCTAAGACCATTAACATGGGGGCAAGAGTAGGAATAATTGATATAAAGCTTTTTTCTCGGTTCTTATATTTGCCATTACTCCAATAAAGAATATCAAATAAAGGTGCTGACTCATTTTTGAAATAGCCTGGGTTGTGTGTATAATCATCTTCTTGATGGACATATTACTGGTAATTAAATAACTACTACCAGGGAAACTCTTTAGTATATCTAATAATCCATTTGACTTGCCACTATTAGAAAGTACAATTAAATTTTTAAATTGATTAATATTTCTTTTATAAAAATAATCTCTTGGTTCGATTACTTCACATAAAGTTTCTTTTGATTCTAAGAACATTTTAAGATAATAAGCAACAGCTTTAGAACCTCCAGTTGCAACAATTAATGTAGGAACATTTCTAAATAAATATCCTTCTTGTCTACTAAATCCAAAATTGGTAAATAAATTTGGATCATTTATTTGTAATAACCTTTCTTCAATTTTTGAAAAATTAATTTCAGTTTCTTCAGTATGTTTGTGATTTATCATAATAAAATCTCTCCTTTTTCTAATTATAGAATAACAAAAGAAGAGGCAATATATATGTCAGTTATAAAAATTTTCTAAAATTTCTATTGATTTAATTCTATTAATATAAAAATGTCTTATTTCTTGCTTTTTTTCACAGTAAGCAGCAACTCCCCATTCAGCCCCTAAAAGAATTAAATCATAGGGATGAATAGTTCTTTTTGAGGTACTTTTCTCATCTTTAGAATAATACTCTATAAAACATTTTCTTTTTTCTTTTATAGCTCTATTAATTAAGTTAAATAAATCTTTGTTTTTAATATTTATAGCATTTGGTGTTATAAATCTTTTAGGAACATTTATATTTTGATTTAATACATATCCACCATAAGGACCTTTAATAGTATCAATAAAAATCCCAGCTTTTTCTATTTCTTCTTTATAAACTCTAATCATTCTTGGAGTAACTTCTAGTTTTTCTGATAATTCTTTTATATTATATTTTCTTCCCGAACTTAAATATTCAAGCATAGTAAGAACATTACTAATTTTAGACATATAACACCTCCTAAATTTAATATACACTTATCGTAAATAGTATAAAAGATAATTTTCTTTTTAATTATTAAAATCTAATCAATTTTATTCTTCACGTTAATTTCTAATTGTTTTCTTTCTTTTTCTAATTCCTTTAGACTTTTTTTAGGAGTTGGTAATTATTCAGGCATTGTTCCACCTAGTTCTTTTATTGTTTTTCTTATTTTACTACCTACTTCATAATGGGTTTTGTTTGCTTCTTTCTCAGTTTTAATATTTTCTTTCTTTAATTTTTACTCTGTTTGTGAAATTCTAAATAAATTGGCAAATTAATTCATCACTACCCATATTATCTAATATATCTTCTCTATATCTAAGTTTCTTTCTTTTAGCAATATCATCTGCCGTTTCGCCATTGTATAATCCTTTATATCCATAATTGTGAAATTTATCATAATTCTTAACTCCAGCATTTTTAGCTGCTTGATTGAGTGAAAAATTTCCTTTTTTAGTTAAGTTTCTTTAATAAAATCTTTTTTCATCTTCTGTTAACTCACTATATTCTTTTTCATTTATTTCTTGTTTTCTTGTTTGCACTGCAAAGTAGGTTTGACCTAAAGCAACTACTTCCTTTCTTGGATCAGCATTCTGAACAATTAGGTAACGAGCATATACTTTCTCTTCCTTTGCCAGAAATTATTGACTTCCTGACTTTAGGAAAACAATCATTAATATTATAATTGCTATTTTCCCATTTACTATATTCTAGAGCTATCATTAATCGTTTTCATCGATATGTTTTATATCTTCAAATGTTATTTTTTATTTTTTTACTTATTATTTTATTCAAATTATTTCCCCCTCGTATTGATTATTCTACCATAATTTAAATATTTATTCTATTTAATTTATAAAATAATCTCTATATTTATCATTCTCATCTAAAAATTCTTGTAACATTTATCATTTTCCAATGAAATATTTTTGTCCAATTCCATATTACCATTTACACATAATATTTAAATTTGTTTCATTAAATTTAATCATATGACCATTTATATATTCTTCTTTTAAATTACCTTGACTAGCTTTCATTTTTAATTTTGTTTTAATACTTTCTAGGAAAATCAATTCTTCTATGGTCGTTTTCATATAATTTAATTCCTCTTTTAAAGCAATGAAAAAAGCCCATAATACAACACTATGAACTCTATTTATAACTAATCGCAGAAAAGTGCGATTTTTAACCTCAATGGTACGATTGAGATACTTATTTACAACTATTAATAAATTCTTTAAAAATATCATTTATACATTTTACATTATTCATTAATTCCGGATGCCATTTTATACCAATAGCAAATTTTTTATTTGATACTTCGATTGCCTCTACTGTATTATCATTAGGGCATATTCCAACTATGTTACAATTTTTGATAGAATCAATTGTAGCAACTTTTTTATGAATACTATTTACAATTATTTTTTCATTACCAATAATATTACACAATTTAGAATTTGGCTCTAAAATAATATCATGAACTTTATTTTTTCCATATTGATTATGTAAATCATCTTTATCTTCCTTAAGTGTACCATTCAAAGCTTTTACCATATTGTTAAAACCTCCACAAATACACAAAAGAGGTAAGTCTTTCTTTAAACAAATTTTTATAATTTCTTGCTCATATGTATTACTTACAAGACCACCTTGTAATATAACTCCATCCACTCTTGATATAACTTGTTCTAAATCATTAATTTCATCAATATCTAAAGTATATTCATTGTCATTTTCTCTTTTAAATTTTGAATCTTGTGGTAAAATGCCTATTGCTAATCCATTATTTTTAATTATGCATTCTCTTATTTCGTTATTTATTTCTATATAACTCCATATACTTTCTGAATTATCAGGTTTACCAACAATTCCTATTAACACTTTATTCATAATCTAGCCTCCATTTAAATATTAAATATATTATATTATAACTTGCAATTTTGTTCTGACAAAATCTCTAACCCCCTATAGATTTTGACGCAAGCATCAAAATCTAGGTGGATTCATAAAATAATTTATAAATTTATCTTGTTCGCTTGTTTAAAAAATTAACATATAGTATAATCAGTTTAGGGAATATCAGTTGTTGAGTGTCTACCTCTAATCTTTCATAGAGAGGAGGTTGATAAAATGAAAACTAAAACTTTCATAGTAAAGGTTTTAAAGCTCATTGCTATCATTTTATTACTCTCCACCTTATTGGTGTTAGCAATAAAAAAATGACACTCATTCTTAGAATAAGTGCCTA
>CAOJUX010000047.1 GCA_948444795.1 uncultured Erysipelotrichaceae bacterium
TCTTAGGCATGCCGCCAGCGTTCATCCTGAGCCAGGATCAAACTCTCAATAAAAATAATATTTTCTTATTATTTTAAGTCTAATCTAAGCTACTCAAAATTGACTTTTTTACTTAGTTTTCAAAGATCATTTTCTCGCGTTTTTTTCATTACGCATTAGTAATATATCAAATCTTTTTTTAAGTGTCAACATTTTTTTCACTTTTTTTAAAAATAATTGACAATTTATTATTTTAATATGTAAAATGAATGAATTTGATATTTACACAATTATTTTTATGCTTCATTACCAGCACGTTTTTCATTTTACTCTATATTTTATGTAATTGCAACAAAAAAATGCAAATTTTTTAATTTTCTTGCATTTTTAGAAATTTTTGGTAATAAAAATCTATTTTTTCCTTATCAAAAGGAAATTTTTCTTCTCTTTTTAATCTTATTAAATTTTCTAATTCATTATTAATTATTTTTTCTAAGTCTTCACTATATCTCATTATACGTTTATGGTATTTGTATTCATTTCTATCTAAAACTTTATATCCTCCATCTGGAAAAACTCTTAAATCTAAATCATAATCAATATATTTTATAATTTTATTATCAATTATATATGGCGATGCAATATTACAATAATAAAATAACCCTTGATTTTTTAATTGAGCAATTACATTAAACCAATTATTTTTAAAAAAGAATAAAATTGCCTTTTCACGAGTTCTATAACTTCGCCCATCATTTTCTATTATTTTAGTTTTATCATTAGCACAAATAAGCATATCATCTGTTATTTCTAAAACAGTTGCATCTTCACTAACCTGATGAAGAATTCCATTATGTTTATAACAATGTATAGTTAGGACATCTCCTACTTTTATATCGTCCATAATTCTTCCTTTCAGATTTATTATACAATAATAATATATAAAAAAAAAGAAATTTATTCACGAGCAATTTCTTTAGCTTTTAATAATTGTAAATCTTGACCATTATTTTCATCTTGATTAATAACAATATCTGGAACAATACCAACTTTATCTATGCAAATTCCTTTAGGTGTTAACCATTTAGCTGAAGTATACTTAATCATACTACCATCTTCCAAAGAATGTGTTTGTTGAACTTTACCTTTACCATAACTTGTCACTCCAACAGTTTTTGCTCCATAATTATCTTGCAAAGCAGCTATTAATATTTCACTAGCAGATGCACTACTTTCATTAAATAATAATACTACTCTATAATCTTTTTTTTCATCTGTTTCATCTTTATAAGCTTTTATTTCATCTTTATTTTCTAAAGAATAAATAATTTTCCCCTTTTCTAAAAACATACTAGCAACATCAGTTGCTGCACTTAAATAGCCTCCAGTATTATCTCTTAAATCAATAATCAGCGAATCCATACTTTGTTCTTCCATTTTACTTAAAGCTTTTTTTACTTGTATTCCTAAAGTATTGGAAAAATTAGCAATCTTTAAATAGCCAATCCCATTTTCAACATTGTATTCAATAGATGGAACAATTAAATTTTTATTTTCCACTTCAAAAGTTTTCTCTTCATCTTGCCTTTTAACTTTAATACTAATCTTCTTACCTATATCTATACCTGATATAATATTAGATAAATCATTAGAAGAACTTTTTGACACATCTTTACCATCAACAGAAATAATTATATCTCCTACTTCCATACCAGCTTCCAAAGCTGGAGATTCATCAATAAAACTAATAATTTGTTTTTCACTATTTAAAGTAATGCCTATTCCTTTATATTCTCCAAGTAATTTTGAAGCAAGCGAATCAGTCTCATTTTTATTCATATATGTTGAATAGTCTTCTCCTAAATAATTAAACATAGCATTGATAGCACTTTCAAGCATTGATTTCTTATCAACATTTTCATAATATTCATCAATCAAAGAGGCATAAACTCCTAAAAATGATTTTAAATCTTCATCTTGATTTAAATCTTTATATGTCAAATTTTTTGTAAGTTTATTTTGATTATAAACAATAATTCCCGTTGCGGAACTAGTTAAAAAGGCAGTAGCTATAATAATTAAAATCACTTCTTTTAAACTAAATCCCTTTTTTTTATTTTCCATATTATCATCCTCTACTATGTCATAGTATCATATTTTATTCAAAAAAAAAAGCTATTTAAATAGCTAATTCTTTTTTAATATCTTCAACATTAGTTAAATATATACTAACTTTACCTACTTTTACTTTAAATAAAGTTACCTCTCCTAACTTTAAATTATCTAAAGAAGTAAATTCTAAGTTTGGTTTATTAACATCAATATATTTTTTATTAAGTTCATTACTTAAATCAATACTATAAATATTTAAAGCTTTATCTTTATTTTTATAAGCACTTATCAAAGTATGATAATAAGCTGAATCATTACTTGTGCTATCAAAAGCTATAACATAATATTCTTTATCATTTTTACTAAGCATATTGCCAACAATAAGATTATCATAATTAATAACTCCATCTTGATAACTAACTTCATGCCCTTTAACTAAATCTTTAGTAACAAATATTTTTGTAAAAAAATATATTAACACAATAATAGCAACTAAACTAATTACTACTAAAATAAATTTTTTAACTTCTTTTGATTCTTCAGTCTCATATTTAATATTATTATTTTTTCTCATTTATATATCACCAATAAATATTATATCATATTTTTAAAAAATAAAGAAATTTCTATTTATGATATTTTCTATATAGATTTTCTTCTATTTTCATTAAACGATTATACTTAGCTATTCTCTCTCCTCTAGATATAGATCCCATTTTAACAAAAGGAATGCACTTACCAACAGCAAAATCAGCTATAAAAGTATCTAACGTCTCACCACTACGATGCGATAAAATTAATGAATAATTATTATTTTGAGCAATATCAAGTGTTTCTAAAACTTCAGTTATAGTACCTATTTGATTAGGCTTAATTAAAATAGCATTACCACTTTTATTATTTATACCATATTCCAAATATTTTTTATTTGTAACAAAATAATCATCCCCTACTAGCATTATTTTATTACCAATCAATTTTGTAAGATTACTAAAAGAATCAAAATCATTTTCTTCAAAAGGGTCTTCAATACTGATAATTGGATACTTACTTATTAAAGCAAAATAATATTTGAAAAGCTCATCACTACTAATTTCTTTATTATCTATTTTATATGTATTAGTATTTTTATTATATAATTCACTCGCTGCAACATCAATTGCAATAAATACATCATGACCTGGAATATACCCACTTCTTTTAATAGCAACCATTATTAAATCCAACGCTAAAGTATTATGAGATAGATTTGGAGCAAATCCACCTTCATCACCAACAGCAGTACTTAAATTTTGTTCTTTTAAAAGAGTTTTTAAATGCTGAAATATTTCTGATGCACATCTTATTTTTTCCTTAAAAGTTTTAATAACTGGTACTATCATAAATTCTTGAATATCTAAATTATTAGAAGCATGTACTCCCCCATTTATTATATTGATGAATGGTACTGGCATTTTTGCTTTCCCCATAGATATATACTCATATATTTCTTTTTTATTAGATTTTGCAAGTGCCTTCAAAACCGCTATAGAAATTGGCAAAATTGCATTAGCACCCAAATTACTTTTATTTAAAGTACCATCAATTTCAATTAATAGCCTATCTACTTTAGATTGATCGAGTTCTCTATTAATTAATCTAGGTTTAATTATTTGATTAATATTAGTAATTGCTGCAAGAACCCCTTTTCCATTATATCTTTTAAGATCTTTATCGCGAATCTCTATTGCTTCTTTACTTCCAGTCGATGCTCCACTTGGCACAGAAGCTGTAACTTTTATTCCATTACTTACAAGTAATTCGACTTCTACTGTTGGATTTCCCCTTGAATCTAAAATTTCTCTAGCATATATATCCTTTATTTTAAGCATTTTAATCAATCCCTTATTCTAAATATAGTATAACGATAAATAAAAAAAAACGCAATTAAAAAATAGAAATTTCTTCTATTTAAAATGTTTTATAAAATAATTAGATCTTTTCTTTAATAAAACTAAATCATTTAAATTTATAATACTATCAAGAATTATAAATACCCCAACTAATTTAGTAATAACTAAACTTCTAAAAGGATTTATAACCATCAAAATTCCTATTAATATTAGAAGAAAACTAGATACAAGGATTAATTTATTTGCATCTTCCTGAACTTTTTTAAGCTCTATAAAAATTATAGATTTATTAACACCTTCAATTAAAATCCAAACACCTAGACCAATATTTAGTATATTTACTAAAGTAAGAGGATTAAGCATAATAAATATCCCAAGAAAAATATTAATAATTCCAAAAATCAAACTAGATTTAAATAATTTTATTTTAGTTTTATCAAGATATTTATAGACAAAAATCAAGCCATTTATAAGTAAAAACGACCCTATAAGCACCCCTACAATATTATTAGTCATTTCACTTTCCAAAAAAATTATCACACCTAAAATAGCATATCCAACATAAAATATCATATCTAAAAATAATATTTTATTAAAATTCTTTTCTATTTCTTTCATATAATCACCCTTTATACTTAAAGTATAACACAATCATTACAATGTTTCTACTCATATTTTTTCACTAATTTAAAAATAATTATATAAACTAAAACTAAAAATAGATACTCTAAAACACTAAGCAATAAATCAAAAAAATTAAATGATAAATAAAATTTAAAAAGAGCATAAACTAAAAAGTAATAAAATAAGCGAAATATGCTCAAAGAAATAACAGATAATAATATTTTTTTTCTAATTAACAATCTTTTACTTATTCTCATATAAGTAAATTCTGGCGAATTATTTTTCTCAAAATTAAACAATAAATGAATAAAATAAATAGTAATAAAAATTTGAAAAAGCAAAAATAATATATTAGGAATATAAAATTTCTTATCAACAATCCCTAATAAATCTAACATACTATTTCTATTGATTCTTATTGGATTTCCTAAAATAATAAAATAAGACGTAAATAATAAAACAATATGAATAATTAACCAGTACTTTATTTTATTAATAGAACTTACTAATGCATTTACTTGATACATAAAATTCACCTTCTAATACTTTTTGATAATTTTAACATAAAAAGGCCTAATAATATAGAAACAAATATAAAAATTATTATAAATAAAATATCTAATTTCCATTTTTCTAAAACAATATAACTGCCATTACAATGTAAAATAGAAAAAGAAATAACTAAAATTAATGACAATAAAACTAAATATAAATTAGCAAGTATTAATTCTTTTTTAAAAAAATTATTCTTTTTCTTTTCTGGAGTTCTTAATATAAAAGTATATTTTGAAGTAATATTAGAAATAATATTTAAATTATTTATTATAAATGCCACCAAAATACAAAATATAAAAAATAAATTAGTAAAAATATTATAAACATTTACAAAAAAATTATTATACGTTTCTGAAGCGCTATAACAGGAAATAATAATACCTAATAATATTATCAAAAAACATAAAAAAGTTTTTTTATTATTAAGAGCTTCATCTATAAAAATAAAATCAGTTTTCATTTGTTACCTTACCAACATCAAAAGAATAAATAATATCTGTAAGTTCTTCTAAATCTTCTTTAATATGACTACTTATAATAATTAATTTACCTTCATCTTTAAATTTTAAAAAAACATTTTTAAGTTTTTTCACAGTATCTTCTTCAATTCCATTAAATGCCTCATCTAAAATAATTATATCTTGATTTTCCATTATAGCTTGAGCTATACCAAGCTTCTGTTTCATTCCCAAAGAATATTTTCGATACTTTTTATCTTTTTCTTCTAATAAATTTACTGTTTCAAGTGCTTTTATTATATCTTCATCTTTAATATTATTTTTTAAATCAGCAAGTAACTTTAAATTTTCAAAACCAGTTAAATTACCAAAAAAAGAAGGATTTTCAATCAAAGCACCTATATTATATTTATAAATATCTCCATTTATTTTCTTACCATCTATAAGTATTTCCCCATTACTAGGTTTAATTAAATCACAAATTATTTTTAAAAGTACTGATTTACCAGAACCATTTCTTCCTTTAAAGCCATATATTTTACCACTTTCTAATAACATATTAACATTATCAAGTACTTTAACATTTTTAAAAATTTTACTAACATTTTTTACTTCAATTTTCATATTCTTATTCCTCTCCACTTAAATATAATTTTTCTTTATTTTTATATGCTAAATAAACACTAAAAGATGAAATCACAAAACAAGATACAATAAATAACATATTTTTCCATAAACCCATGTCATCATCTAATATAAATAGATTAAAAAAATTAATCGTTGATTCAAGATAAGCATATTTCCATAATTGCTCAACAATAAGCTGCAAAGCCATTATAGTCAAAAATGACGAAATCAAACTAATTATATAATTTTTACATTTTCGTGTCCATATAAGACCTATATTTATGTAAGTTGCTAAAAATAAAATTATACTAACCAAATATATTACAATGAAAAATATTCGATGAGATACTAAAAAATCGCTCCAACCAGTGTTATTTAAAACTAGTGATATGGAAGTATCCCATCCCGCATATATTATCTCACAAATAAATACTCCTATCATCACTAATGGCAATATCCATATATATCGATATGATTCTTTTAATATCTTCCATACTACACTTTTATAACTAATTCTTGTTTGATAATACAATAATTCTTTAGATTTTAAAAACTTGGAAGCATATATAATTCCCGTTGCTATAGTTAGAAAAAATACCGGAAATAATATTATTGAAAAAGTATATATTATACTTGTATGCATTGATATAAAGCCCTCGCCAAATTGATATTCCCTTTTATTTAATTCATCTTGACAGAAATTAATCACCGCTTCTGTCATATCTTCTTTATTTTTAGAACATATTTTATCATAACTTTTTATCAAAGTTGGAGTTTTTATATAATCTGCACAAGCGTAAATAGCAAAACCACAATAAAAAACTAATAAAAAAATAGTTATTAAAATAATATATTTCTTTTTCATAATTAAATATCACCGTCATTTCAATCAAAATTAAAATAAGAAAGAGAGATTTTCTTCCTATAATGCTGGAGCTAAAGCATTAGGATCATATGTAAATCCAGTCATTTTTTTAGCCCTATATTTTGGCGCCATACTTTAACATAAACATCACCAGTCATAACAGCATTATTATTTCTATTTTCATATGTTTGACCAATTACTAAGTCTTTTAGTAAGTTGGCTTTTTGACCATCAACATAAAATTCTGCTTTAAATTTAGAATCTGATGATCCAGCTGTATTATCTACACGAATTTTTTGATATTCATTATTAATTTTTGTTCTCATAGGCGAATCCGCTTTTGTAACATTTGAAACTTCAGCAGTAAACACAATTGGATTTGTAGGATATGCAAAAGCTAATGATACGCTTGATACTACACAAATTAATAAAATAACCGCAGAATATTTTAAGTATTTCATTTATGCCTCCCTCTAGATTAAATATTTATTATAATTATTTAATCAAATAAATTAATTATTTTTTTATTTATAACATCTCTCTTTCTAAATATAACATATAAAAAATATTAATAAATAGTCAATTAACTATTGTTAAAATATTATTTTTTTTGTCTTAATTTTCTTTAATACTCCCAAATCTTCTATCACGCTTATCATAAGCATCAAGCACTTTATCAAATTCCTCTTCATTAAAATCTGGAAAAAGAGTACTAGTAAAATAAAATTCTGCATAAGCCATTTGATATAACATAAAATCACTAACTCTTAATTCTCCACTAGTTCTAATAAGCAAATCAATCACAGGAAGATCATTATATAAATATTTATTAAATAACTCTTTATCAATATTTTCTATATCAATTTTATTAGTATTTATATCATTTGCTATTTTTATAGAAGCATCAATAAGTTCTTCTTGACCTCCATAATTTAAACATATATTTAAAATACCATTTTGATTATTCTTAGTATCAAAAGAAATTTTATCCATAGCTTTTAAAACATCCTCTCTAAGTGGCTCCTTTCTTCCTGAAAAAACTATTTTAATTCCTTTATCTTTTAATTTTTTCATCTTAGTTTTAAACATTTTAATAAATAAATTCATCAAATAATCTACTTCCTCTTTACTTCTCTTAAAATTATCACAAGAAAAAGCATAAACACTTAAAACTTTAACTCCCTTTTTAAAAGCATATAAACTAATTTTCTCTAAAGTTTTACTACCTTCTAAATGACCAAAACTTCTTTCTTTTCCCCTTTTAGTTGCCCATCTTCCATTACCATCCATAATAATCGCTACATGATTTGGCACTATCATAACTTTCACCTTCTTAAAAACATTATAACATAAAAAAAAGAGTATAAATCTTATATCTCTTCTATTTGAATAAAATTAGTATGAGATTTTTCACTAGATCCACCAGTTACTAATACTAAATCATTTTTCTTTAAATCTATAATTTCTTTAGCAGCATCTACACCAGCTTTAGTAATTTCATCTATATCATTACTATTTTTAACTACTTTTGCATATACCCCCCATTTAAGAGCTAAATTTCTTGCTACATGTTCATCAGTAACTGTTGCAATTATATATGAATTAGGGCGTAAACAAGAAATATCATTTGCTGTTTTGCCAGTTAAAGTTGAAGTAACTATTGCTTTAATAGGCAACTCTTTTGAAGCATCAACAGCAAGTTTAGCAATTGTATCATGAATAACATTCCCGTTTAATTTATAATCATCTAAATTATATTTAGTAAGTGCTTCTGCTTTTTCACAAATACTTTTCATATTTTCTATTGTTTCAACTGGATATTCACCCATAGTAGTTTCATCGCTAGTCATAACTGCATCACAACCAGCAAGTACAGCATTAGCAACATCAGTAACTTCAGCATTAGTAGGTCTTATACTATGTTTCATACTAGCCATCATTTGAGTTGCCATAATAACTCCTTTTCCTTGTTTATGACACTCATCAATCATCATTTGTTGATAAAGTGGTAAATTTTCAACGCCAGTTTCTACTCCAAGATCACCACGAGCAATCATAATATAATCAGAAGCTTCTACTATTTCAGGTAAATGATCCATTGCATATTGAGTTTCAACTTTAGATATTATTGGCATATCTGGTTTTCCAAACTCGCGGCATAATTCTTTTGCTTCATAAACATTTTCTGCACTATTAACAAAAGATATAGCAAGATAATCGCCATCATGATCACAAGCATATTTAATGTCTTCTTTATCTTTATCAGATACATATGGAACATTTAATTTAACACCAGGAACACAAACACCACGACGACTAGTGATTTCTCCGCCATTTATAATACGACAAGTTGCTCCTTCAGAATCAATATCTTCTACTATTAATTTATAAAAACCATCATCTAAAAGTACAGACATACCAACTTTTAAATCCTTTACAACACCTCTGTAGTTAAAACAAATAGCTTCTTCTGTTCCTTCTATTTCTTCTTCAACAATTCTAATAGTGTTACCAGCCACTAAAGTAATCTTATCTCCTTTAAAAGAACAAGTTCTTAAATCTGGTCCTTTTGTATCATAAAGAATAGCTATATTAACACCTAATTCCTTACGTGCTTTATAAACTAAATCTTCATCTATTTTTCTCTCTTCCATAGTTGCATGAGAAAAATTAATACGCGCAACATTCATACCAGCATCTACAAGTCCTTTAAAATTTTTCCAATTTTGTGTAGATGGACCAATACTACAAATTATTTTTGTTTTTTTCATAATAATATTCACTCCAAATCTCTATTAATTCTATCATTTTATTACATTTTTGTAAATTAAAATATCTAATAAAATCTATAAGATAACATTATAACTATAATTA
Source organism: uncultured Erysipelotrichaceae bacterium (assembly GCA_948444795.1). Lineage (GTDB taxonomy): Bacteria > Bacillota_I > Bacilli_A > RF39 > UBA660 > MGBC108787. Next base: position 9,987 of record CAOJUX010000047.1, read on the forward strand.
ATACAAAAAACAGTCCTATAATTAGAACTGAACTTTATTTATATACTCTAAGTTTGAGCACAAATTCTCAAAAATGGTGGCTCCAACGGGAATTGAACCAGTGACACAAGGATTTTCAGTCCTCTGCT
>CAOJUX010000048.1 GCA_948444795.1 uncultured Erysipelotrichaceae bacterium
CTATGACTTGCTACAAATGGTTTTTTAGTATATTTTAAAACATCATAAAATCCAGCATCTGATAAGTGAGAAACATCAACTATAATTCCTAATTGTTCCATTTCTCTAACTAAATCAATTCCAAACTCAGTAAGTCCAAATTCAGTGTTTGGCATTGTAAAATTTGGCTTTTTAATTATATTACCAACTTTATCTATATTCAATTTAAAATTAGGAAATCCAATACCATTTACATGATTCCATGTTAGTGTTATAAGCCTAACCCCTTTATTATATACTGTTTTTAAATTTTCTAAAGACCCTTCAAGAGCTCCACCATCTTCTATAGTTAATAATGCACCTATTTTATTTTGCTTTTTACAATTAATTATATCATCATATGAATATACTGGACTAATAATATCTTTATTATCTTCTATTTCTTCGTAATAAACTTTTATAACCTCTTGTAATATTTTATATGGATTTTTATATTTTTTTATATCTATAAATATTGCAAAGTTTTGAAGTAAATAATCTCCATCCACTAATTTATTTAAATCTACATGAAAATTATTTTCTTTTAATTTAGAATCATTACCCAAAAGTTTACTTTTATAAATTTCCCAAATAGTATCACAATGCATATCAATAACTTTCATACTAAATCTCCTCCAAACTTATATATATAATTATATCATATACAAGTTAATATAAAAAAAGTGACAAACCTAAGCTTGTCACTAAACTCATAAAATTATATTAACTTTTCTATTACTTCAGCTGGTGCCGAAACAGTAAAAATTAAATCTTCATCAATTCTTACCTTACATTCTTCTTTACTATTTTGAATCTTATCCATCGATAATCCACCAATATTAATTTCCTTAAACTTCGTTGGAGCAATTTCTACCTTAAATAATGTATCTTTAATACCAGTTATTTTTAAATCCATTTGTCCAGCATCATTTTTAACTTTTAATCCAATAATATTATTTCCCTTTAAAGTCTTTTTATCAGTTGGAATATAATCTACATCTACCTTACCTGTAAGTGTAATAAATCCTCCACTTAACTTTCTCTTTACTAATAAGCTTGTATTATAATTACTAGAAAGTTCTGTTAATAATTTTCCTAATTTATATATTGTTAATTCATGTACCATAATAATTATTTCCTTCTTTAAAAATTTATTTAATAATTATTATACAGAGTTACTATATTATTTCAACTAATTTTATATTATTTTTATAAATTATCTATATTATTGCCATTATTGCTTCACTAACTACATCCATTAGCTCATTAACTTTAATATTAGTCATATTTTCATCACCAATATTAATAAACAATGATTTTTTAGATAAGTGTAAATTAAAATTATTTATCCCCTCATCGTAAATAACTATCCTTGCCTTAATTCCCCTACTTTCTATCTCCTTACTAAAATTCTCAGCAAATCTTAAATTTTCTTCATAATTTATACTATTTTTTGATAAATCAATGACTATATCTTCTAAATCACTATTTTCCTCAAAAGCATCTAATCTATGAATATCAATTAATACAGAATTTGAATAATCTTTAATATTATTCTTTATTATATTTTCTGAATTTTCAAAAGAATTTTCATATTCACTAGGTTTTTCACATATTAAAAAAGTAGAATTTATATTAAGATTCTTTAATTTATTATCTAGCTCCATACTTGCATCTATTATAGAATATCCATCTTTATATTCTTCATTAACATGAGAATTATAAATAACAACCTTTGATTTTTCTTCATTAATATAATTTTTATCTAGTATATTTTCTTCCTTTATATTATTACTATTATAATTTTCTTGACTATTTTTAATATTAAAACCAACACTTTCTTTTGCATTATTAACCTTACTACTTAATGTGACAAACCCTAATACTAAAACCAATATTAATCCAATTATTATCTTTCTAATATTAAATTTTTTATTTTCACTAATCATTTTAATTCTCTCCTTTAACCTCTTTTTATTACTAATCATAGAAGTTGTTCCTAAAATATTTTTATTATTTTTTACATATCTAAGAACATTAATAATTGTATATCCATAATGTAAAGTTTCTTTTTTATTTAACTTTGAAATCACCATATCATCACAAGCTATTTCTAAATCTTCTTTCATAGTATCTAAAGCAAAGTATATTATAGGATTGAACCAATATATTATTTTTAATAAATGTATAATAAAATTTAACTGCAAATCTTTTCTTTTATAATGACATAATTCATGAAGAATTATATATCTTATTTCTTCATTACTTAAATCATCAATTATATTTTTAGGAATTAAAATTTTAGGATTTATAAAACCTGACAGAGCTGGAGCATTAATGTTCTTTACTACTAATATCTTTATATTTTTCTTTATATTTAATAATTCTAAACAATCTTCTAATATATTAAATGAATGTTTATCATATTTATATAACCTATTTTTTATTATCTTAAATAGGTTATAATATGAAATTATTGAAATACATACAAAAATTAATATTCCTAAAATCCAAATTATAAGAAAAGTATTTTTTATATTATTATATTGATTTATGTTATTATTACTTTGTTTTGGAGAGTTTATAATACTACTTTGAGTTTCTGATGAGTTTTTAAAAGAATCATTTATTATTTCAGTACTTAACTTTATTTTTGAATTGCTTTTTATTACTTTTTCTTCATAAGAATTGGAGGTTTTTACTGTATTAAATATATTATAAATACTTGCTTTGCTTTCAGGTCCATACGGAACAATAAGTTTTATAATTACTAATAACCATAATAAATATAAAATATTAACTCCAAAGGCTTTTTTTATTATAGGTCTTAAAATCAAAACAATAGAAGCTAGTACACTCGCAATTAACGATATTTTGAAAATACTTTCTAATATACTTATAAAGTTCACCTCCATTTAAATTACAAACGTAATCTATAAATTTAGTTTACACTTGTAATCAATAATAGTCAATATGTTTTTTGTAAATTATTTCTAATTTTTTTGAATATATCTTGTAATTTCTATTTTATATAAAATTTAATATTGACAAATAAAATTTACATTTGTAAACTTAAAATATAAATTACAACGGTAATCAAAAGAGGTGTTAAAGTTGAAAAAATTACCTAAAATATCTGATGCTGAATGGGAAGTTATGAAAATTATCTGGAAAAATGATTCTATAACTTCAACTAGAATAATAAAGGAACTTCAAGAAAAAACTAATTGGAAAGCTTCCACAATTAAAACATTAATTAATAGATTATTAAATAAAGAAGCCATTAATTTTACTAAAGAAGGTAAAGAATATTATTATTTTTCAATTATTTCAGAGGAAGATTGTATTAGAGAAGAAAGTGAAGGTTTTTTAAATAAAGTATTTAACGGTTCCTTAAATTCAATGGTAATTAATTTTGTTAAATCACAAAAACTTACTGAAGATGAAATAAATGAGCTAAAATCTATTTTAGATAATTCTCAAAATACAGTAAAAAAATAATTTTTTATCTGTATTTTGATAGAATAAAAAATATGCTCCATAATGAATTTTAATATTTTTTCATTTTGGAGCAATTTATTTAAATATTATAATTATTTACACAAAATATAAATGAATTATACAAAATATCTTATAAATAAAAATATGTAAATACTCTTACTATTCATCTTTAAATGTAAATAAATATTTTTCTTTAAAGCTAACTTTTATTACATCATTAACTTTAAATTTCATCTCCTCTTTAGAAATACTAAAATTAATTAAATTAGTATTTAAAGAGTTAACCTCTCTTATATATAAAGTATAGTCAAAAGGATTTTCAACTATATTTTCAATATGCATATTAAAACTATTAATATTATCCTCCTTACTATTAAATAATTTAATATTATGAGCTCTTATTGCAATATAATTAAAATCTATATTATTACTTAGAATTTTTAACTTTAAGTTCCACTCACTAGCAAATACAAAATTATCATATAACCTTTTAGCTTTTGATATATTTTTACATCCAGTAAGCTTTGCCTCAGCTAATGATTGAGGATTTTCAAACAATTTATTTTTTTCCTTTAAGGATTTTGCCTTACCATTATCAAACACTATTATTTTATCACAAACTCTGTATGCCTCTTCTATATCATGGGTTACAAAAATCACCATTCCCTTATAATCTTTTAAAATCTCAATAAGCTCTTTTTCCATACTTGCCCTTAAATGATTATCTAATGCTGAAAAAGGCTCATCAAGAAGCAATATTTCTGGTGATGTGATAAGTGCTCTTGCTAGAGCAACTCTTTGCTGTTGTCCTCCTGATAGTTGCCAAGAGTATCTATTTTCAAGACCTTCTAATTTAAATTTCTTAATGTAACTAGATGATAATTTATTTTTTTCAAGTTTACTAACCTTATCTAATCCTATTTCTATATTATCTTTTATAGTCATATGAGGAAATAAAGCGTAATTTTGAAATAAAAATCCTATTTTCCTATCCTTAGTCTTAATATTAATATTTTTTTCCGAATCAAAAATAATTTTATCATTTATAATTATTTTCCCTTTTGATGGATTTTCAAGACCTGCTATACATTTAAGTGTCATACTTTTTCCTGAGCCAGATGCCCCCAAAAATCCTATAATCCCAGAACTATTTTTTATAGAAACATCTAAATTAAAAGAAGATAAATTTTTAGTAATATCTATATATAAATTCAAAACTATCTCCCCCTATTACCTATTATTTTTTGTTGAGTATCACACCAATAATTTAATAAAAATATCATAAAGAATGATATTAAAACTATAATTAAAACCCAAAACATTGCTCTATTCATATCTCCACTCTCAACAGAAAAGAATATTGCAATTGGCATAGTTTGAGTTTTTTTAGGGATATTCCCTGCTATCATTAATGTTGCTCCAAATTCTCCTAATGCTCTTGAAAAGCTCAATACTAATCCACCAATTATACCTGGCCAAGCAAGAGGTATTGCTATTTTGAAAAATATTTTAATTTCACTTAGTCCTAAAGTTCTTGCTGCTAAAATCATATTTTTATCAATTTGTTCAAATGCAGAGCGGCAAGTTCTATACATCATAGGAAATGCAACAACAGTTGCTGCTATAACTGTTGCACTCCAACTAAAAATAATGTTTTTATCAAAACTCATAAAAATCCTTCCTATAAACCCATTTTTTCCACAGATAAGTAACAAGAAAAATCCTATAACAGTTGGTGGCAATATTAGAGGAAGAGTAAGAATTCCATCTATAAATCCTTTACCTCTTCCTCTATAATTAGCCATTTTATAAGATATAAATATTCCTATTATAGAAGTTATAATTGTTGCAATAAATGCTGTTTTAATAGATATCCATAAAGGTGAAAAATCCATACTTATAACCTCTCTTAATTTATTGATTTATATCCATACTTTTCAAATATTTCTTGTGCTTCATGCGTAAATAAAAAGTCTTCAAAATTCTTTGCATCTTCAATATTTTTTGAATCTTTTATAACTGATACTGGATAAACAATTTTTGAATGATTATTTACTTCATCAATATTTTCAACAATTTTAACATTACTATTATTTAAAGCATCACTTAAATATACAAAACCTACATCAGCATTTCCAGATGCAACCCATGCTAAAACTTCCTTAACATCTTTAGCAAAAACAAGCTTATCACTAATATTATCTTTTATTCCTGTATTTTTTAATACTTCATCTGCATATTTTCCAGCTGGCACACTTTCTGGCTCACCAATCGCTATATGCTTAACTTTATCATTTTTTAACTCATCAAAATTATTAACTTCAATTCCATTTGATTTTATAAGAACCAATGTATTTTCAACTAAATCTTTAGTTGTATCATCTAATAATAATCCTTCTTCTTTTAAAGTATTCATTTGCTTTTGTCCTGCGGATATAAATAAGTCACATGGTGCCCCTTGTTCTATTTGTTGTTGCAGAGAACCTGATCCCCCATAATTTATGACTAATTTAACATTTTCATTGATATTTTTATATTCTGTTTCTAAATCAACCATTACTTCTTTTAAACTTGCTGCTGCAGAAATATTTAAATCTACTACATTTTTATTATCATCTTTACTACAACCAATAAAAAGCAAACTACATCCTAGTAATATTGATATAATTTTTATTTTTTTTATCATTTGCTACTCCTATTCTTCTTATTTTTAATTAAATTTATTATCTACAATTATAACTTAAACATTTTAATATTATCATACTTTACCATTAAGTTCTACTTGTATAATTTCATTTATCTCACAATAATATACACGTTCTTTAAGAACGTGTATATTTTAATTAAATAAAATTAATTTAAACTAAATTTATTAAAAGCATATATTTATCTATTATATAATTTCTTTAAATTATCCGTAAATTCTAATCTGTTTTCTTCTAATGTCTTTAATCTAAAGAAACAACCACCATTTACATTACCATTTGCATTAGAATATCTTACTTGATTTATTACTTCATTACCATTAAGCCATGCTTCCCCATAACTTGAATCATTTATTTTGTAAGCTGCATATCCAATATATAGTTTTACATTATTATCTTCAACTTGCTTAGCCCACCAATCAACTAATGTTGCAAAAGGTGCAGCTTTATAATCAAATTGCCAATATATTTGAGGAATAATATAGTCAATCCATCCTTCTTGAATCCATTTTCTAGAATCTACATAAACATCATCGTAACTACTTAATCCTCTTGTATTACTTCCACCTACAGACTCACCATTTCTCCATATTCCAAATGGACTAACTCCAAATTTCACTTCTAGCTTAGTCTCTTTTATCTTACTATATAATTCTTTTATAAAAGAATTAATATTATCCCTTCTCCAATCATCTTTTGAATTAAAACTTCCTCCATACTTTTTATAAGTATCATTATCTGGAAATTCTAATCCTCCGGAAGGATATGGATAAAAATAATCATCTAAAACAATACCATCAATATTATAATTTTTAACAACTTCTATTATTGTATCAATAACATATTCTCTAACCTCTGGTATTCCTGCATTAAGATATTGATAATTACCATATTTAACTATCCATTCTGGATGATTTTTTAATGGTGATGAAGCTGGTAACTCTGATATATAATTATTTATATTAAAAGTTTTTGAATTACTATCTATTCTAAAAGGATTAAACCAAGCTTGAAGCTCTAATCCCCTTTTATGTGCTTCATCAACTGCAAATTCTAATGGATCATATCCTGGATCTTTTCCTAAGCTCCCTGTTAAATACTTAGACCATGGAGAATAACTTGATTTATATAAAGCATCTCCCATAGGTCTAACTTGAAAAAATATTGTATTCATATTTGCTTCTTCTATAAAATTAAACTTTTCTTTTAACATCTCCTTTTGAAATTTTGAATCATATTTTCCTGCTTCTGGCCAGTCTAAATTACTTACTGTAGATACCCAAACGCCTCTCATTTCTCCATCTTTTATAAATTTATTTTCTATAGCTTCCTCACCTTCACTTTCACTAATATCTATACTTTTACTTTTTGAATCATTATTAAGTTTACTTATCTTTATTTTTATTACTATGCCTGCAACTAAACATATTGCTATAAAAGTTGCCATAAACTGAATAAATTTATTTCTCATTTTTCACCCCCCTTTAAAATATTACTATTATTTTTTTGCTAATATAACAAAATTTAAAAATTCCAATAAAAAAAGTAACCTATTTCTAGGTTACTTTTTTATTATAAAGCTTTTAACGCAACTGCATTTAAAATGCTCCATGGTTTATTAAAGTGTGGTTGGAAGAAGAAGTCTGTCATTGCAAGTTCTTCTATAGTCATTCCATTTTGAATAACTACTGATAAAGTATTCATAAATTGAGTTAAATCTATATCAGAAATTATTTGACCTCCAATTACTCTTCTTGTATCTTTATCAAATACTAACTTAACAGTTGCAGGTACATAAGTAGGCATAAATTCTGGTCTATAGTTGTCAGTTAATGATACAGAAGCAACATTCATTTTAGTTGTAGCTTTTGCAACATCTTCAGTTAATCCAGTTGAAGCTATACATTTTTCATAAATCTTAATTCCTGAAGTACCTTGAGTACCCATATATTTAAGAGTTGGTTCAACAATATTTCTAGCAACTAATGTTCCCATTCTTACAGCATTTGTTGCTAAAGGAATATATCTTGTATCATTAGCTGGATTATACTTAACTACACAGCAATCTCCTGCTGCAAATACATCTTCTCTGCTAGTTCTCATATATTCATCAATTATAATTGCTCCATTTGGAAGCGTATCTAACTTACCTTGAACAAGTTTAGTGCTTGGTGCAAATCCAATACATAATACAACTAAATCTCCTTCGTAGCTTCCTTTTTCAGTAACAACTCTGCTTACTTTTCCGTTTGAACCTTCAAATCTAGCTACTTTTTCTCCTAAAACTAAGTTTACACCTCTATCAGCAAATTCCTTTTCTGCTACATCTGTAAATTCTTTATCAAGATATTTAGCCATAATTCTTTCTTCTGCATCTATTAATGTAACATTTTTCCCTTGCATTTCAAAAGCTTCTACAAGCTCAACCCCGATATATCCAGCTCCAATTATTATTACATTTTTAGCTTCTTTAGATTTTTCAATTATTTCAAGTGCATGATCATGATTTTTACATAATAAAATGTTTTCTAGGTCTCCACCTTCAAATCTTGGAACTATTGGCCATGATCCTAAAGTTAAAACTAGTTTGTCATAATTATCTTCAAATTCTTCATTTGTTAAAAGATTTTTAACCTTTAAAGTTTTATTTTCAAAATCTATATCTAAAACTTCATGTTTCATATTAGTTACAACACCCATTTTAGCAAGATTTTCTGGTGAGTTATAGAAAAGATTCTTAGTTTCTTTAATTACTCCTCCAACATTTAAAGCTATTCCACATGATAAGAATGATAAATTATCATTTTTTTCATATACTGTAATTTCACTTTCTGGGTGAAGTTCCTTTAAATTTACTACTGCTGCTGTTCCTGCATGCGTACATCCAACTACTACTATTTTCATAATAAATTCCTCCTAAAAATGTATATTTCAATCATAAATAATTTTTCTTAATTAATAATTATTTTCCTTAATTAAATAATACTACTTTAGTCGGAATTAGTAAAGAGTTTTTGTGTATTTTTTAACAAAAATTTTATTAATATTTTTTATATAAAATTATGCACTTATTTTTTTCTTTTTTATCTTATATTATTTAATTTTTTTATAATGATTTTAAATAAATCATTATAAAAAAATAAGTTATTATTAGTAGCTTATAACTATCAATAATAACTTATAAATTTCCCTATAAATAATAAAAGTTATTTAATCCCTTCCTAAATTAATTCCTAACATTCCTGAAAGAATTCCCACAACAACACAAAGTAAAAATTTAATTAAATCATTTAAACCTAGAGTAGCTTCAGCTCCAAATAAAATTCCTATGCCATATAATGCTATGTAAAATAATATACCGACTGAAAGACCTACGAACCACCCTTTACGTCCATATAACTTAGCTGCTAATATTGTTCCAAATATTAGACTCAAACTTGTTATTATAACATTAATAGCACTATCTATACTTGGACTAATTTCTACAAAGCTCATAACTAATGAAAAAATAGCAGTTAATATTATAACTATTGCACCAGCTCCAACAACTCCCTTTAAAACATTTGTAAAATAATTTTTCCAATCCATAAAAACACCCCCTTTTAGTTCATTTTATGAACTAAAAGGGGGTATTATTCTTTATTATGCAACGTCTTTATTTAACTTTTGAGCTATAGAGTTTTTTGTTACTCTAAATCTTACTCTATCTGGACCTGATTGAATAACCATTTGATCTTCTTCAATTGTTATAATCTTTCCAATTATTCCGCCTCTAGTTAAAACTTCGTCATTTACTTTTAACTCTGATAACATTGTATTATATTTCTTAGTTCTTTTCTTTTCTGGAAGTATTAATAAGAAATACATAAT
>CAOJUX010000049.1 GCA_948444795.1 uncultured Erysipelotrichaceae bacterium
TTATCTAAATACCAGATATTATAATCCAGTATGGAAGAGATTTATAAATAGAGATAATTATATTGGTTATGGAAAAAGTCCATTATCATGTAATCTATATTTATATTGTGAGAATAATCCTATAAATAATAGTGATGTTACAGGAATGTTTTTAAAAAAATTATTTAATAGCATAAAAACCGCAGTTGTAAATACAATTAACACATTTAAAAATGTGTACAATAGTGGAAAAAAATTATGGCAAAAACTAAAAAGTAGTTTTACTGCAGAAGTTGGCATAGGAGTAGGAATAGGCGGAGGAATTAAATTTTCTAAAAGTGGTAGAGACTACGGAGCACAAGCAATGATAAAACAATCTGTTAATTTTGGTATAAAAGATAGTAAAGGATATTCTAATAATACTTATAGTGTTTCCGCTGACGCTGGTGACTTAAAAAGTGAAAATATATATGGAATTAATGTTGAGGCAGTACATAGTGATCAATGCCCGAATCCATATCATAATAATTTAGTGGCTCCATATTGGGATATTAAAGATTGTAGTTATACTGAAAAGAATTTATATTCTTCTATAGACAATAGAAATATTACCGTAGAAAATCACATTGATAATACATTTATAGGAATTAGTTACGATGTTTATGATATATTTGGTATTTCAGTTAAAATAGGATTTGAGTGGTAATAAAGAAGGTGGGATAAAATGAATAAAAGAAAAGCTGTTAGTAATATATTAGGCTTTGCTATGGCTACGTTTATTGATACATTTATAGTATCCATTTTAACTAAAATTATAGTTCTTTTCACTTTGAAAAGGGATTCTATATTTATTATTATGAACATAATAAATGTATTAATTTTTATTCTTATCCTCCCATTTTTATTGAACAAAAAAAATAGAATCGGAAAATACATTGCGGAAAGGATTGTTGAAGACGAAAAAGAAATTATTACGGTTAAGGATATAATATTAACGATTATTATAATATTTTTAATAATGAGGTGAAAAATGAAAAATATTAAAATCATATTTGTAATTATTATTTATATTTACGCATTATCCCACATTAGCAATTTTATAATTAATACAATCCATATGAACATAGTTCAAAACTTAACTGGAATAACAGCAATAAATGAAAATTATCATCTTGATTTACCTCAAAATAAAGATTACTCTCTGGTATATCATGAAGGAATAATAGATATATTTCTATTTGAGAAATTAATATATAATGAAGAAGATACAAAAGAAATAGTAAATAAACTAAATAATCATGATAAAAATATTTTAGCAGAAAAACTAGATATAATTTATAAAGGATTAAATGAACAAGAAATAAAAAAATATAAAGAAAATTTTAATTATGATTATAAAAAACAAGATGAAGTATATTTTTATTCTAATACAAAAAGAGATAGAGAAACTCTATTAATATATAATCCAGAAGAAAAAGCAATATATCATTTATCAAATGCAATATTTGAATAAAAGGGTTGTATTAAAAAAATATAATCCTTTATTATGAGAGGAGAGTGGTCTTTATGACAGATTTTTTAACTTGGGATGGTTTAAAAACCTATGCAACTTTTATATCAATTGTGTATATGGTTGTAGAGTTTACAAAGGAAATGAGAGTAATCAAAAAGATTCCAACTAAATATTGGAGTTTTTTTATTGCTTTTTTCTTATTATTACTGGTAAATATAGCTATGAATACTTTTTGTTTTGTAGATATATTTTTGTATATATTAACTTCATTATCTATTAGTCTTGGATCGAATGGATTGAGTGATTTTAATGGCTGATTTAGTTGTATTTGAAAGCAATAAAAGAATTAGTAGTGCTTATAGTAAAAGTCATCGGGGTATTGATTTAAAATATAGAAAAAAAGAAATTGAAAATATAGTCTATCCTAATTCCTCTGGAATAGTTGTTAAAGTAAAAGATGGTCTAGGAAATTTAAAGGGAAGTAGCGGAACTATATCTTGGGGCAATTATGTTTTAATTAAACATGATAATGGTTATTATTCTAGGTATGCTCATTTGAAAAAAGGTATATTAGTGAAAGAAAATGAAACTGTACACGCAAATACTAAGTTAGGGATTATCGGTAATTCTGGTAATAGTTATGGAAGACATTTACATTTTGAAGTTCAAAAAGGTTTATCTAGTGCAACAAGAATTAATCCTTTTATTTATCTTTCTAAATCTATTAGTGGTAATAATAAAAAAATATATATTGTAAAAAAGGGTGATACCCTTTCATCGATTGCTAAAAAAATGAATACAACTTATTTAAAAATATATCAAGATAATAAAGAAGTGATAGATAATACTGCTAAGAGACATGGTGTAAAAAGTAATTTTATGAATTATTTATATATTGGTGAAAAATTATTTCTAGAAATAAATCCAAAGAGCTAAGAGGTGTTGCTATCATTTTTAATAAAATATATAAATTTATTTATATGTGTGCTAATATATATAAGGAGGAAATAATATGGAATTTGATATGCATAATAAAGTTAAGGTAAAATTAACATCTTACGGTAAAAAATGTCTAAATTTAGAAAAAGGAAAAAAAGTTCTTGCTACTATAAATGGATATGGATCAGAATCTCTAAAAAAATCTGCAATGGATTATATAGAAAAAACATATGTTGCCGATGAAGAAGGATATTTTATTGGAACTATGTGGGAAATTATGGATTTGTTTGGTCAATACTTAAAAAATCTTCATGATAAAACACCTTTTGAAAGTGAAATAGAAATATTTACTCAAGAAGAAGATTTAAAAAGATAGATTTTTTCTTCAAATTTGCATTTTTTTAAAGATTATGCTATAATATAGTTATGTGTGGTGCATTATGCTAGTCATTATACTATTTGAAGGTAGGGCTAAAAATCTACCAATTGTACAAATGACACTTCGCATATCTGCTTCTTCTGCCCAAGTTGGGGCGGATATGAGATTTTAGATTTAAGGATAAACTATAATGGCATATAGTTGATTGTTCCTTTTATCAAGTCACTTATACAAGATAGTAAAATAACGTACATGATGTGAGTGATTACTAGGGATTATATGATTATAATATGTATGAAATGGTAATTGCAAAAGCATATAAGAATAGTCACTATTGTTAGGGAAAACCTCTAGCGTGTTTATATTACAAGTATTGAGGTGCGGACTAAGTGGTAATCGAGTAGTTAGCTCGGCGACGACTAACTGCTTTCTTGAAAGCGAAAGCGCTTTTTGGGTAACCAAAAGTAGGAAGTAGAGAAATTCAACTCGACCAAAGCCGTAAAATTGATTTGTAATATACCATACAATAAAGAATAACTTTAATTAAGGGGGTCTTAGTTAAAGTTTTTTTGTGGCTATTTTTTTATTTATATGCAAGGAATTGCATTTTTTCTTGACATTTGGTTGAGGAAAGATATAATAACTAATTATAATAAAAGAAAAGAGGGAATTTTGGAATGAAAAGTATAAATTTAGCAAAACTAGCTACTTTATTTTTAGCAAGTAATTTACTAGTAACACCAGTTAAGGCGATTACTTATGATAAAGATGAAATATTAGAGGAAACTAAGGAAGATATAAATAATAATAGGGACTTTAAAAAAGGAGTAGTTGCTTATGATAAAGGTATTATATTAATGGACTATTTTATAAGCGATGATAAAAAAGAATATAAAACTTTAGAATATGAAAATACTGTTAGTGGTTTAGAAGTTGGTTCTTATGTTTTATTAAATGGAAGTGGCTCAGCAACTAAAGATTTTAAAGATACTCTTGGAGTAATAGTAGGGATAAAAAGTGATAGAGATTATCCCTATGCTGTTGCATCTTTAAATGATGATTATAGTTTAGGTAATATAATAGGTTGGTTTAAATATGAAAATTTAAATACAGTTTGTGTAAGATTAAATGATGTAGTTGAAAGTAAAGCTGATGTTAAAAGATATATTGGGCCACATTTACATGGACCTGCCATTGGTGTTGTCCTTGATTCTGTTAATGATTTTTATGAAATCGAAAAAGATGTAAATCCTGATGATTATAATATTGATGTTTCAGTCGAGTATGATATATCATCAATAGCTCGTTTATATAATAAATGTAAAGATTATGAACTTATGAAAAAAAATGGAGTATGTATTATTAGTGTATTGAATGAAGATAACAGGAGTCGTATTTTTGCAGGTGATATAATTTATGAAATTGAAGGTAAAAGAGTTAATTGTGGCGCTGAATTAATAGAAGAATTAAAAAAGTGTAGGGATAAGGAATTTGTTAATTTAAAAGTCATTAGAGATGGCAGAAGTAAAAGCGTTAATGTTTTAATAAAAAGTAATTGTACACTAAAGGAACTTGTAGATTTAGAAGTTTTAAATCAATATGATATTAATAAAGCTAATGAAGTAGAAAAAGATAGTACTATTTATCCTGCAAAATTTTTTGCTCTTAGATGTCTTTATTCAACTCCTAGAATAGGTATAAATATTATGGACTATACTAATAGAATTGATTCTAAAATAGATTTTAGTGATTATACATCTGTTTATCAAGCTAATGATTATAATTCATATTTGTTATTCAATAAAGATACTGGTGATTATAAAACTATTAATTTAGGAGAATATAGAAAAAAAACTAATGAAGAAACTTATAAATTAGAAAGAAAATATGGTATTAAAAGTAATTAATATAAATGCAATTTAGCATTTTTTTCTTACTATTAATTCAGGAAGATAGGTATAATAAACTTAGGAAATAGTGATTAAAAATGGATAAATTGAAGATTAAATATATGGTGCTTTATTTCTTGCTTTTACTCTTGGTTTTGGTATAAATAATGAGAGTAAGAATAATTATAGTTTGATGAAGAATATATAAACAACTTTGATGATATAGAAGTTGGTTTTTATGTAATAGTTAATGGTAGAGGGTTAATAAAAGATTATATCAATGTAGATGTTAAATATACGGGAAAGTGTAATAATCAATTGGGAGTAATACTTGCTATTAATGAAAATTATGATTATCCTTATGAAGTTGTATTACTAGAAGACTGTAATAGGTCTTTTTAAAGATGATAATATTAGATTAAAATCTTTATGTTATAAGTTTAAGTGAAATGCCACTTTAATTTGTTTATTAGTGATTTTTAAAAATATTATTGACTTTAGATATGGACTTGGAGTTTGATTATAGTGTAGTAGATTGGTTATTAGAAGAAAGCGACTTTAAGTAAATATTAAAGGGTAGTTTTTTTAATACTTATTTTTTGATATAATATTTATGGAGGGTAGTTATGCAGAAAAAAGATCATTGGTTTTTGACGATTTTCATTTTAACATTTGTTTTATCTATTTTATTTAGTACAGCATCTAATTTAATAGTAGCATCATTTAATGAAATAATTTTAGTAATAATTTTATTTTTGGTTATTGCTTTAGGTATTATGTTTGATGCTATTGGGACTAGTGCTATAACTGGAGATGAAGCATCTTTTCATGCTATGAGCAGTAAAAAAATAAAAGGCTCTAAAGAAGCTCTTAGTTTAATAAAAGCTAGTAATAAAATATCTTCCATATGTAATGATGTTGTTGGGGATATTTGTGGAATAATATCAGGAGGACTTGGGGCAGTACTTTCTATTAGTCTTTCTACTACATTAAATATAAATAATACTATAATAGCAGTTATTGTATCTAGTTTAATATCTTCATTTACTGTTGGAGGTAAAGCTATATTTAAAAAAATAGCTATTAAAAATAATACTAAAATTTTATTTATGGTTGGGAAATTTTTACGTTTTATAAAATTTAAGAAGTGATAATATGAAAAAGATAATAAATGGCGAAGAAGTAGAAGTAGAAATAGTTTATAAGAATAATAAAAATATATATTTAAGATTTAATGAAGATGGAATTCTTGTTGCTACTTGTAACAGATTTGTTACAGAAAGAGAAATAAATAAATTAATAGATAATAATATAAAAAAAATAGAAAAGATGTATATAGCTACAAAAAAGAAGCAAGAAAGTGATTTATTTTATAATTATTTAGGAAGAAAATATACAATAGTTTATGATAACGCAAGTAAAGATGTAATCTTTTCTGACGACTTTATTTTTGCTAAAGATGAAAAAATATTAGATAAGTTTACCAAAAAAGAAACTTTGAGAGTATTTAAAAATGAAGTTGATAGAATTAAACCATATTTTAAAAATATTCCTAATTTTACTTTAAAATTAAGAAATATGAAAACTAGATGGGGAGTATGCAATAGGACAAATAATACAGTTACTTTAAATACAGAACTTATTAAAAAAGATATAGATCTTTTAGATTATGTTATAATACATGAGCTATGTCACTTTTATGAAGCAAATCATAGTTCAAAATTTTGGAATCATGTTTCAAAATATTATCCGAATTATAAAGAAGCTAGAAAAAGATTAAGGAGTTAAAAATGGAAATAAAATCACTACAAAATACCCATATTAAAGAAATAATTAAATTAAATAATAAAAAAGCAAGAGATGAAGCTGGTCTTTTTATTGTAGAAGGAGATCATTTAATCAGTGAAGCACGTAAAAATGGCGTTATAAAAGAAGTAATAACGACAGATAAAAGTATTTTAGCAGATACTTATGTAACTTTAGATATTATGAAAAAAATAAGTAATCAAAAGTCTTTTGCAAATATAATAGCTGTATGTAAAAAGTTAGAAGAGAAAAAAGTTGGAAAAAGAGTATTAGTTTTAGATGGAATTCAAGATCCTGGTAATTTAGGAACTATAATAAGAAGTGCAGTAGCTTTTAATTTTACTGATATAGTATTGAGTAAAACATGTGTTGATTTATATAATGATAAAGTTATTAGATCTAGTGAAGGAATGATTTTTGGGATAAATGTTATTAGAACTGATATAGAAGAATTTTTAAAAACGAACAAAGAAAAATATCAAATACTTACTACAGATGTAAATAAGGGAAAAGATATTAGAAATATGGTTCTTGATGATAAATTAATAGTTATTATAGGTAATGAGGGAAATGGTGTTTCAGATAATTTAAAAAAACTAGCAGATGATACTGTAAAAATAGAGATGAATACTAATTGCGAATCGCTTAATGCTGGTGTTAGTGCTAGCATTTTAATGTATGAGATAACAAATATTTTAGGTGATAAAAAATGAGTGAGTATGTTTATATAGGTAAAATAGTAAATACCCATGGGATAAAAGGGGAATTAAAAATACTAAGTGATTTTGACAAAAAAGAGTTAGTTTTTAAATCAGAGTTTTATATATATATTGGAAAAAGTAAAATAAAAGAAAAAATAAACACTTATAGAAGGCATAAAAATTTTGATATGATAACTTTAGAAAATTATAATAATATTAATGAAGTATTAAAATATAAAGGAAAGGAAGTTTATGTTAAAAGGGGCGATTTAAATTTAAAAGAAGGAGAATATATTCTTTCTGATTTACTTTTGGGGAAAATTATATATAATGATAAAGTAATTGGAAAAGTTTCGGAGATTGTGTTGGCTAAATTAAATATTTTGTTAAAAATAAAAGGAGAAAAAGAATTTTTTATACCTTATAATAAAGAATTTATTAAAAAAGTTGATATTAGAAAACAAGAGATTATAGTAGAAAATATAGAAGGGTTGATAATATGAAAATTGATATTTTAACGCTTTTTCCTAAAATGTTTGAGGGCTTTTTAAATGAATCCATTATTAAAAGAGCAATAGAAAAAAAAATAGTGAAGATTAATTTAATAAATTTTAGAGAGTTTTCTTCTTTAAATAATAACCAAGTTGATGATACTCCTTATGGTGGGGGTGCTGGCATGGTTTTAATGATAGAGCCGATAGTTAAAGCGATAGAATCGTTAAAAACAAAAGATTCCCATATTATTTTATTATCTCCTCAAGGTAAGGTTTATAATGAGAAAAAAGCTATTAAATTATCTAATTATAAGCATATAATTTTAATATGTGGTCATTATGAGGGATTTGATGAGCGGATTTATGAATTTATTGATGAAGAAGTATCAATAGGTGATTATGTATTAACTGGTGGAGAAATTCCCGCAATGGTAATTACTGATAGTGTTATAAGACTTTTAGATGGTGTTATAAATAAAGAATCTATAGAGAATGAATCATTTTCTTCTTCCTTGCTTGATTATCCAACTTATACTAAACCTAGAGAGTTTCGGGGTCTTAAAGTTCCAGATATATTATTAAGCGGTGATCATAAAAAAATAAAAGAATGGCGAGAGCAAAAACAAAAAGAAAATACTTTTAAAAAACGAAAAGATTTATTGTAGAAGGTGATTCAAATTGACTAAATTTATTACTCATAAAATAAAAAATAAGCGAAAAATAGTATCTTTTTCCGATGATAATATAGGATTCCTATTTACTCCAAATATTAAAAGAAAAAATATGATTAAGATAAATGAACTATATTTATGTAATTCTTTTTATACTGATATTTTAGTTACGAAAAAAATAGATAAGGAAATTAAAAGATTAACTTTAATTGCAGCAAGTGTTATAAATGATGATGATACCACAGAAGGCGATGTAATCATTGCTTTAAATGAAGTAACAAGAATAAAAAAAATGATTTTTAAATATAAAGAATATATTAAAGAAAAAGAGTATGAACTTGATTTAAAAAGATTAAAATTATTTTAAAATAATTTAAAAGAAGCAATTCCAATAATAAATCATAATCAAAAAGTTATTTCTAGATAAGAATTTGCATTTTTATTTATTTTTTGATATAATCTTTTTGCACGTAATCCGCTGAATATTTATTTATGATTATGGAAGATATATTATAGAAAGGATTGATTTGTAAATGGCTAATTTAATTGATAAAATTAATAAAAAGCATATTAAACCTGATGTACCTGAATTCCGTGTTGGAGATATCGTTAAAGTAGATGTTTGGGTAAAAGAAGGAAAAAAAGAAAGAATCCAAGCTTTTGAAGGTATAGTTATTGCTATTAAAGGTAGTGGAGTTTCAAAAACTTTCTCAGTACGTAAGAAATCTGGTAGTGTAGGAGTTGTTAGAGTATTTCCTATAAATGCGCCAACAATTGATAAAATTACTGTTGTTAAACATGGTATGGTTAGACGTGCTAAACTTAACTTTATTAAAAATATGCGTAAAGAGTATAAAGTTAAAGAAAGAAATGTTAGTAATAAACAAAATCAAGAGTAAGTAGGTTACTCTTTTTTTATTGCGCTATAATTATCTTTAAAGATAATTCCTATTTAGTGGCATTCTAATTAAAGAATTAGATGAGAATATTAGGATAAGAAGCAAAAATTAATGGATTACCAACGACTTATTTGATATCAGGTGCTAGAGTTGATCTGCATAATTATTTAAAATGTCATAATACCTTATGACATTTTTTATTATATAGCAATCGGAAGATAGCTATCTATAAAACCACGTGCTATGCACG
>CAOJUX010000050.1 GCA_948444795.1 uncultured Erysipelotrichaceae bacterium
GGACAAATATCTAATGGAGCATCTTTAATTATATACTTGCCACCTTCATGCTCTTCTCCAGTCCAATAATCAATCCAATTATCTCCCTTTGGTAAATATACTAACCTTTGTCTAGCACCTTGTTCTACAACTGGAGCTACTAAGATATTATCACCAAAATTAAATTCGTCATTTATTTCATATGTTTTTTCATCATTTTGATAATTAAACAATAATGGTCTAATTATTGGTTCTCCAGAATTTTCACATTTATACATCATATCATATAAATAAGGAATTAATCTATATCTTAATTTAATATACTTTCTATTTATATCTTCTGTAATTTTATCGAAAGCCCAAGGCTCCTGTTCTCTACTTCCAATAGTTGAGTGGTTTCTAAATAATGGAGTAAATGCACCAACTTGAACCCATCTACTTAAAAGCTCTGCTGTGCAATCATGTCCAAATCCTCCAACATCCGTTCCACAAAAAGCCATACCACTAAGTCCAAGATTCATTAACATAGGCAAAGACATTCTTAAATGCTCCCATGTACTTTGATTATCACCAGTCCAAACTGTAGCATATTTTTGTGTTCCTGCATAACAAGCTCTAGTTACTACAAAAGGTCGTTTATTTGTAGCCTTTTTAATTCCTTCATAAGTAGCTTTATCCATCATATGTCCATAAACATTATGAATTTCCTTATGAGTAACTAAGATTCCATCATTATCAAACACTACATCATCAGGAAGTGAACCATTAAAACTAGCTGGTTCATTCATATCAT
This sequence comes from uncultured Erysipelotrichaceae bacterium, assembly GCA_948444795.1. Classification (GTDB taxonomy): domain Bacteria; phylum Bacillota_I; class Bacilli_A; order RF39; family UBA660; genus MGBC108787. The sequence continues at coordinate 773 of CAOJUX010000050.1, forward strand.
TCCATATTCCTGATACGCCTAAATCCATCATTATCTTTTGATTTTCAGCCCACCATTTTCTTGTTTTAGAATTCATAAAATCAGGAAATACAGATTCTCCTGGCCAAACATAATTCTTATAAACTATTCCATCTTTATCTGTTGCAAAATAGCCTTCCTTTAACCCTTCATCATATATTTTATATCCCTTATCCACCTTTACGCCAGGATCTATAATAGTAACTACCTTAAATCCCATTTCTTTAAGCTGTTTTAGAAATTCCTTTGGATTTTCAAACTTTTTATTGTCCCAAGTAAAAACTCTAAATCCATCCATATAATCTATATCTAAATAAATTGTATCACAAGGAATATCCTTTTCCCTAAAACATTTTGCAATTTCCATAGCTCTTTCTTGTGGTGCATAAGACCATCTACATTGTTGATATCCAAGTGTCCACAATTGAGGTAATGGTGTTTTTCCTGTTATATTAGTATACTCATTAACTACCTTATTTACTGTTGGTCCATACATAAAGTAATAATCTAAATTACCATCCATAGCTCCAAAGTAATAATACTTAGAATTTTCCTTTCCCATATCAAAATGGCTTTCAAAATGATTATCAAAGAAAATTCCAAAGGCCTCTTTATCTTTTAATCCTATTAAAAAAGGAATTGATTTATATAACTGAGAATATGTTTCGCCATGTGGTGTTGGATCATCTGTATTCCAATTTCTATAGTGGTATCCTTTCTTATTTAAATAACCAGTCCTCTCCCCTAAGCCATAAAAATACATATCTTCTTCCATAACCTTAGATATATAAATTTTATATTCTTCATGACCTTCTAATTTATGTCCTTCCTCTTTTGCTAAAGTTGAATTTGTACCAAGTCTTATAAAAGGCTCTCTTTTATCTCTATAATCTCTACATAAAACTTCTCCTTTTAAATTATATATATCAACTTTAAATTCATCATAAACATTAATATCTAAAATATCTGTTTTAATATTTAAAATATTATTTTCATATTTTACCTTAAAATTCACCTTATCATTTAATACGTTTTCAACAGCCTTAGAATTTCTCTCTTCTCTATGAAATGGAACAAAAAAATTAACAACAGAGTCATTTATCACAGTAATAGTACTTTGTATCTTTTCATAATTTACTAAAATTTTATTTTCAATAATTTCATAATTTAATATTTTGCCAAACATACTCTCATCCTCTTATTTATAAAAATAATTTATTTTAAAAATATAATATAAATGTTATTATATTATTAAAATAAATTTAATACTTGTAACATACTAACATTTTATAAGACAATACTGCTATAATTAGGAGATTTAATGAATACTTTAGACTTTACAAATTTAAAAGAAAATACTATACATGGTGATTTTATATTACCATTTTCAATTTATAAAGGGGTTATGAGTCCAAGCTTTCCATCAATTTCACCTCATTGGCATGAAGAAGTAGAAGTTATTATAGTTTTAGATGGAAGTTGTGAATATAGAATAAATTTAGATTCATTTATCATAAATAAAGGAGATATTTTAATTATTAATTCTCAAAGCTTACACTCATTAACATCTATTCAAAATAAAAATATGAGTTGGATTTCTTTTGTTTTTAATATGAATATGTTAAAAAGCTCTAATACAGATGGTACATTGTTAAAATATATAGCACCTTTATTAAACCATGAACATCAATTGCCTATTATTCTTAAAGATAATATAGAATGCTACTATAAAATACTTGATGTTATAGAAAATATATTATTCTGTTATTACGAAAAAGATATTGCTTATGAACTTGAATTAAAATCTTTATTATTTAAATTCTTTGCATTACTTTACAAAAATAATTTAATTCAAAAGCACAAAACTAAAAATAATCTTACAATTAATACTACTGATAAAATTAAATTGATTTTAAATTACATAAACGACCATTACTTTGAAGATATATCTATAAATACTTTAGCTGAGCTTTGTGAATATAGTGAATATCATTTTATGAGATTTTTTAAAAAACATATTGGATTAACTTGCATACAATATATAAATAATTTAAGATTAGAAAAATCATCTATTTTATTAACTTCTACTAATAATCCTATAATGGATATTTCTCTAGAAGTCGGCTTTGATAACTTATCTTATTTTAATAAATTATTTAAAAGAAAATATAATTTAACACCTAAAGAATTTAGAATAATAAATACTTCAATTTTATAAATAAAAATTATCTTTAATATTGAATTTAATTTTTTTACTAATATATAATTTTAAAATTTACATATATAAAAATTTTATGTTTTTATTAATATATTATTAATTTCTTATATATTTATATAATTTAATTATCATTTTTTGTCTAAGTAACGAACTTTTTAGCTTTGAATATAATAAATTAGTATAATAAATATATAAGGAGCATAATATGCATATAATTTCTTCTATTTTATTAGCATTTTCTGCAAGCTTAGACAGCTTAATAATTGGAATTGCTTATGGAATAAAAAATATAAGAATTAAATTTTCTATTAATATAATAATTGCATTAATTATTACTTCAGGAACTTTCATTTCTATGATTTTAGGTGCTTTTTTAAGTAAATTTATCCCAGCATATATTTGTAACTACATTGGTGGTATAGTTTTATGTGGTGTTGGATTATTTATGACTTGTGATTTTATCAAAGAGCAAAAAAAATTAAAGAAAAATGAAATATATAAAGAAAATGAAAATAAAGATATTATTGAATCACTAAATTATGATGAGATATTAACTAATAACAAAACTGCTGATACTAACGGCTCTGGTAATATAGAAGTCAAAGAAGCTGTTTCACTTGCTATAGCACTTAGCTTAAATAATTTTGCCCTTGGACTTGGAGCAAGCATGTCTGGAATAAGTATTCCACTAACAACTATTTTTACATTTATTTTTAGTATATTAATATTGATTTTAGGCTTAAAAATAGGCAATAGCTTTTTATCTAAAATTTTTGGTAAATATTCAGGTTTATTATCAGCTATTATAATTATAGCAATGGGAATATTCCAACTATTATAATAAAAAATGCTTCTTAATTTATTTAAAAAATTAAGAAGCATTTTTTGTTATATTACCTTTTTTATAAGCCTTATAATATAACTTATAGTATAAAAATCTCTATCTATTTGTGATTTTATTTTATCAAATCCATTAATAAGCTCTTCTTCCGTAAAACTCTCTTTAAGTATCATAAGCGTTAAGGTATTAATACCTCCATCTTTTGTATCAAAAATTCTAGAGCTTTTAACAAACTTATTTTCCATTAAACTCTTTAATGAATCTTCTAATTCCATACTTATATCTATTTTAGGCATCTTTTCAAATATTCTTACACCATCAATATTACTATTAAAATTTTTAGTTTTTTCTAATTTACATCCTAAAAATATAGTATTTTCAAACTTTGCATCTTTAAAGTCAGTACCATCTAAATTTGCACCTTCAAAAATAGCATTTTTAAATTTTGCATTTTTAAATTTGCTATTTTTTAAATTAGTTCCAATAAACTCTGTTCCTTCAAAACTTCCATTCATAAAACTACAAGTTTTAAAATGTGCTCCTCTAAAGGTTGCAAAATTAAAATTTGAATTAGAAAAGTTACAATTATAGCAGTTGCTTCTTTTAAAATTCTTATACATAAAGTTTTTATCTTTTTTTTCTATATTATTATAGTGAAAATTTTCACTTCCGTTATTATCTTTACCCATCTTTTATCCTCTTACTTTCTAGTATATTTTACAATCTTATATATTTTTAATTAAAAAGTCAACTATATTTTATAAATGAATATTAAATTTTTAAGTGAGAAATACTAATAAAGATTTGTATTTGAAACATAAAAAAGGAGGATTTTTAAGTGAAAAAATTTATTTGTACAATATGTGGATATGTTCATGAAGGAGATGCTCCACCAGAAGTATGTCCAGTATGTAAAGCTCCAGCTAGCAAATTTGAAGAAATGAAAGGTGAAATGGCTTGGGCTGATGAACATAGAATAGGAATTTGTGAAGGTGTAGACCCTGAAATTATAGAAGGTTTAAGAGCTAATTTTACTGGAGAATGTACTGAAGTTGGTATGTATCTTGCAATGTCACGTGCTGCTGACCGCGAGGGATATCCTGAAATTGCAGAAGCATATAAAAGAATTGCATATGAAGAAGCAGAACATGCAAGTAAATTTGCTGAAATGTTAGGAGAAGTTGTTTCTCCTAGTAGTAAAGCAAATTTAAAAGCTAGAGTTGAAGCTGAATTTGGTGCTTGTGATGGTAAAAAGAAACTTGCAACCTTAGCAAAACAAAATAACTTAGATGCTATACATGATACTGTTCATGAAATGTGTAAAGATGAAGCAAGACATGGAAGAGCATTTAAGGGATTATTAGATAGATACTTTAGTTAAAAAAATTTTTATAAAAAAGGAGATATTTAAATGTCAAAAATTAATTGTGATGTAAATAATTGTTCATATAATAGCTCAGGTATTTGTTTTTCCAATCGTGTTGATATTGGCGGAATGGCTTCTTGTGGAGAAAATGATACATGTTGTGGTTCATTTTTAGATAAAAAACAATATAGTGATTTAGCTAACTGTGCTGAAAATTCTAGTCCTTGTGATTGTTTAGTATGTAAAGTAAGCAGTTGTGCACACAATGAAAACTGTCTTTGTAATCTTTCATCTATACAAGTAAATGGAGATAATGCTAATCTTTATACTGAAACTAATTGTGGAAGTTTTGATGAAAAATAATTATATTTTTAGGCAAATGATAAAACATTATATCATTTGCCTTTATATGTATTTTAATCTATCTTTTCATCTTTTTCTTCATTTTCTAAGTCTATAATTAAATTATTAATTTCTTCACTATTATTACTATCATCTATTATTTCTTTAAAATATTCTATAGCTTCATTATTTCTTCCTTGCCTTAATATCTCATAAGCGTATTCTTCAATAATTCTAGTATCTTCTGGTTCTAATTCATTTGCCTTTATTAAATATTTTTCAATTAAATCATATTTTTTTAATTCTTTATAACAAATTGCTAAAGCAAAATAATTTTCACCATCATTTTTATTTATTTCTATGGCCCTATTAAAATATTCAATTGCTTTTTCAAATCTTCTATTATTTGCCTCATATATTCCAAGACCTGTATATGCTCTATCACATTTTTCATTTGCTTCTATTGCTTCTATTAATGCCTCTCTACCTAAGTTTTCATCATTTAAATCAATTAAATAAGTCCATCCAATTATACATTTAAAATTTGCTATTTGCACATTATCACATTCATAATTTTCTATATAATCTATACATCTATTTATTGCATCTTCATAATATTTTTCTCTAATATCTAACTCAATCAAAAAAGTATTAGCTAAATACTGTTCCGGTTCTTCCTTTAAAACTCTTTCAAAACATCTTCTACTTTCTACATAAAGTCCTAAACTAAGTAATGCTTCCCCCTTTATGTTATAACCATATACAATATAATCACAACCTAATTCAAAAGCTAAATCTACAGCAGCAATTGCATCTTGAAAAAAGCCTTGAACTAAATAACAATGTGCTGTATATAATAAATATTCTGGATTTCCACTTTTTTTAAACCCATCATTGCTATATTTTAATGCTTCATTAACATCATACATTAATATTTCATTAAATATTTCTTCTATGTTCTCCATTTTCCTATCTTCCTTACTTAAAATATTTTATTATTATTCTTGCCATAAATTTATTTTTTAAATAAAATTTGGAGCCAAAAAATATAGCTCCAAACTTAAAATATAGTTTAAATTTTAAACTCTGTGCTTTTATCGTAGGTTTGAGTCTTTAATAAATAACGTTTTAATATCTTAGAAGAAAATATCTTAAAGTTTAGTGCAGACATTATTTCAATAGTATAATCACCTTTTGTTATACAGTCTCTTAATTCTTTTATAGTAGAACATTCTTTGTTTAAGCTAGTATATATTCCTCCAATTTGAATAGGAGTATGACTATCACTACCAGTAATAATATTAATACCTAATTCTTGAGATAAATTAATTAATTCATCCCTAGCAACACTTTCTCCCTTTTTAAATATATCTTTTCCATTTAAATCTAACGCATCTAATCTCTTTAATAAATCATGAGACTGATTGCATAATTTATGTCCTCTTCTACAGGGATGTGCTCCAAGCTTTAATAAATTAAATATATCTGCTTGATCTAATAAGTCCTCTAAGTCTATTAGGTTATCCTTTTCCCTAAATTCTTTTAATAACTCATAAATATCAATGATATTATCTTTATCACCAGCTAAAATTACATGACCCTTGTTCTTAACACTAACCTCCATTGCAGGAAATACTGATATACCTTCTACAATATATCTATCTCCCTCATAAGTAAAATTATTTTCTAAAAAATCATAAATAACTAGAAAATCTTTTGCATTAAAGTGCTCGCAAAGAATTATTCCATTTAGGCCACTACTTTTTGCAAAATAAATTTCATTCATGAAAAATTCCTTATTAAAATCTTTTCTTTTGCTTAGTAAGCCATGGACATGAAAATCCATATTCATTTATTTTTCACACCCTTATTTTTATTCCCAATATTGCTAAGAGTAATCTAATTACCCTATATTTATTAATATATTAAGATTATATCTTTTATGTTAATTAGTAATTTAAATTTTTAATATTTTACTTCCTTCATACAAAGTCCTTTAGCTGGAGCTTTTTCTGCTAATTCACTTCTATTTTTTTCTTCTAATAATTCTTTAACTTTTAATGGTTCAATTTCACCCTTTGCAACCTTTATTAAAGTTCCACTTAAAATCCTAACCATATTTAATAAAAACCCATTTCCATTATATTCAATTTTTATAATGTTATCTTCTTCAGTAATGTTTATGTAATTTATTGTTCTTATTGTTGATTTTTTTGATTTATCCTTAACTCCACTAAAGCTCTTAAAATCATGTGTTCCTATTAAATATTTACTTGCCTCTATCATTTTTTCTATATTTAATTTTCCCTCAACATGATAAGCATATTTTTTTAAAAATACATTTGCAAACTTATTATTATCAATTGTATATACATAAGTTTTTGATATTACATTTAATCTTGAATGAAATCTATCACTAGCTTCACTTAATGAAGTTACAGATATATCCTCTGGTAAAAACTCATGTAAATATTTAGATATATCATGTAACTTTTTTGTGCTATTAGTTTTAAAATTTGCTATATATTTATCTGCATGAACTCCTGTATCTGTTCTGCCACAACCAATTACTTGAATTTCTTCTCCTGTCATTTTTGACAATACTTTTTCAATTTTATCTTGTATAGTTGATACGCTATTTCCTTTTATATTTTGCTTTTGCCAACCCTTATATCTTGACCCATCATATTGAATTGTCATTTTTATATTTCTCATCTTATATCTCTCTTTTCTTTAAACTTCTTTTTTGTTCATTAATATAATATTTATTTTAAATTTATCTTAAAATTTTTCTTATAAATGTTTATTTTTTGCTAATAAACTTTCATTATATTTCTCATGTCTTTTTATTAAATTTTCTATTGGCTTTCCTTTTATCATATCTATAATCATAGGAGAAAGGACTACTAATGCATCCCTATATCCAAGTTCAATATGCTGATTTAATACATTTTGTCTTATATTTAATGTGCCAATTCCATTTATTAATTCTAATTGAGTTGAAGGATATATTTCTATTATATGCGTATTTTCAAAACCTTTTCTATTTATTGGTTGCTTATAAGATAAATGTACAACTATTATAATATCGCAATTATAGTCTTTTAATGGGAAAATAGGTACATTATCTGCATTTTGATATCTATACTGTGGATTATTTATTCCTCCATCTGCATATCTATAATTATTTATTATAATTGGCTTAAACAAAAAAGGTACTGCACAAGAAGCAATACAAATATCTAAAGCTTTTTTATCATCATAATCATTTAATTTAAAATATTCTGGCTTTTCTAAATCAATATTATAAGCACAAGCATATAAAGTTTTCTTGCTTGCTCTAATTATATTAAAATCAATATAATCTTGAATAAAACTTTTAATTCCACTTTGTGATAACAAACCAATATCGTTTCTTTTAAATATATCTGATAACCTTTTTTCCTTATCCACGTTAGAATCTCTTCTAATTAAATTTTTAATATTAATATCTCTTGTTTTATTTTCATTATTAATAAATCTAGAATAAGAAATATTAGACCAACTTTCATCCATAACTTTTCCATCATTCATTGAAATCATAAGACCATTTATTGTACCTATTGATGTACCTGAAACAACAGTAATTCTTCTTATAATATCTAAATCCCAAAGAGCCTTAAAAACTCCTGCCTCATATGCCCCCTTAGCTCCACCACCAGCTAAAACTAATCCGATATTTAAATTAAACAAA
>CAOJUX010000051.1 GCA_948444795.1 uncultured Erysipelotrichaceae bacterium
TATAGCACTAACCGTATTAAAAGTTTTATTATTTTCAATAGAATCATCTGTATTAGTCTCTGCTTTACTATCTTCGATTAATTCCTTATCATTTAAATAAGTGTTATCATTACTTTCAAATTTATTATTATAAATATTTTCATTTTCTAGCTCTTTATTTATTCTACTATTATCTTCAATAAAACTTTTTAATTCTTCATAATCTTCAATTGTAAATGGTGATTGCTTATAATTTTCATAATATTTTTTTGCTTCATTTATGTCACACTTAATTAATGTTAATTTACTATCCTTACTTTTTAATACAACTTCCTTTTTATCTAAATCCAAATCAACATTAATGTTTAAAGAATCCATTATATTTAAGGTCTTTCCATAAATATTAATCATTTCTTTAAAACTAAAATCATTATAACTTTCTTTATTTTGTATACTTAAAATCATATTATCTATATCTTCTGATATTTTTTGTAATTCTTCCTTACTTAAATTTAAATTATTAATATGACTAATAATATTATCACTATACTTTTCTTGAATCCCTATACTTTCTAACCTTTCCCCTATTAAACTTAAAATTTCACCATGCACAAATTTAGTTGATAAATTTAATATCAATAGTGAAAATATAAGTATTCTAAAAACTTTTTTCATAATTAATTATGTGGCTCCTTTATAGATAAATTAATTTATCTTAATTCTTGCCATAAACACAATAATTATTACATCTTAAAAATTGCATTATATAAAAATAACTACATTTATAGTTTATAAGCAAATTTACATATAATAAAAGGAGCTATATAATATTAAATTAAAAACTTCAATATTATATAACTCCATTTTACTTTTATTTATTTTTAAAATAATCTACTATATGATTAACTATTCTAAAGCATGCTTTTCCATCTCCATATGGATTTACAGCATGTGCCATCTTATTATAAGCTTCTTTATCATTTACAAGTTCATTAGCAATATTAAATATATTATTCTTCTTAATTCCTGCTAGCTTTACAGTTCCAGCCTCAACAGCCTCTGGTCTTTCTGTTTCCGTCCTTAAAACAATGACTGGCTTACCAAGTGCTGGTGCTTCTTCTTGTATCCCACCAGAATCTGTCATTATAAGATAACACTTAGCCATAAGATTTGCAAAATCAACATATTCAAGTGGTTCAATTAAATGTATTTTATCTTCTATACCTTTAAAAACCCCACTTGCAAGTTCTCTTATTAATGGATTTTTATGCATTGGAAATATTACATTTACATCATCATTTTTAATTACAAGTTCTTTAACTGCCTCAAATATATCCTTCATTGGATTACCCCAATTTTCTCTCCTATGTGCAGTTAATAAAACTATTTTTTTATTTTCAAAATCTATATTATTTAATACTTCATCATTAAATGTATGATTTTTGTTTATTACACTAAGCAAAGCATCAATTACAGTATTACCAGTTATGTATATATTATTATGTATATTTTCCTTTTCTAAATTAACTTTATTACTTTTAGTTGCTGAAAAGTGTAATGTAGCAATTGCCCCTGTCAATTTTCTATTTGCCTCTTCTGGAAACGGGGAATAAATATCTCCCGTTCTAAGCCCTGCTTCAACATGACCTATTGGTTTTTGATTATAAAAAGCCGCTAATGCTCCATTTAATGTTGTTGAAGTATCTCCATGGACTAAAACTATATCTGGATTACATTCTTTTATTACCTTATCAACCCCTGTTAAAACTTTATTAGATACATCAACTATTGTTTGGCCATGAGCCATTATATTTAAATCATATTGTGGTTTAACATCAAATATTTCAAGCACAGTATCAAGCATCTCTCTATGTTGAGCTGTAGCACATACAATTGACTCTATTCTATTGTCCTTTTCTAAAGTCTTAACTAAAGGACACATCTTTATTGCCTCTGGCCTTGTTCCAAATACACTTAAAACTTTTATTTTAGTCAAAATAAAATTCCTCCTAAGTAAATATTAATACTATTAAACTATTGTTCCTTATCTAAATAATTTCCTATAACTATTAATGTTACTGGAATAAAATAAGAAAACATATTTCCTATTATTTGTAATCCCAAGTAACTAAATGCTATATTTGAACTAATAAACCTAATTAAAGTAAACACTAAAACAACTGCTATCGGAGCTATTATCCTAATTTTTCTCTTTAATCTCATAAAATTATTAAATAATAAAGATGCTAGTGCAATAATTATTATTGGCTCAATAAAAGCTAAACCAAATTCTATAATATAAAATATTGTTCTAAAAATCCCATAATACCTTGCTGAAAATGCAACTTCTTCTAAGAAATATGGTATATTGAAAATAGTATTTGTAACTTTAGAAGTTAATAAAACAATTGCAATTATTCCCAAAACATAATTAAGTGTTTTTGGGGGTTCATTTATCTTCTTCATATTACTTTTATTATTATAATTTTCATTTATATTATTATAAGAATACATTTCAGAAACACAATCCTTACAATAATATTTATTGTTAATTTTCACTTTACACTCTTCACAGATAAGCTTATGGCATCGTACACACATACCTACTGCTTCTCTGTCTTTATGATTTGAACAATTCATATATTTTATCCTCTCCCCTAAAATCAAATCCATAAAGTAATTTTATTTTTATATTTATCCATATTATTCATATTTGTAATTATATCATAAAATTTAAATCATAAAAATAAATAAAAAAAATAAGACCATTGGGGACACTTTAATATCCCCATAGTCCTTATTCTATTCCCCATACCTCTTTATATGGATAAACTTCCTCACCATTTTCATTAATATATTTATTTGATTGTACAGCTTCAGCCTTAACTTCAACTCTATATTCCATACCCTTATATGTCGAATTTTTATCAATATCACTACTAAAAATCACCTTCTCTAACAACATTTCTGTAGTTGCGTTTCCCTCTAATTCTTTCTTATAGTAGTAATAACCATCATCAGAATAACACCAATTCTCCTCAAAACCATCAGCAAAAACCAAAGTAACTAAACTATCATCTTCAGGTAATACTTCATCTAAATCATTAGGATTTACCCATCTCCCACTAATACTAACTCTTACAAATGAAGGTGATTTGCTAGGATTAGTAATACGAACTTCCTTTTTCCCAATAGAAGGATCAAAATCTTCGTTTATTTCAATATCGATTTTACCAACTTTTAAAGTATTTATATTTATATCATTATCCACAAAATAAGCTAAACTAATATTTAAAGCAAAAGATAAAGAAAAAACTCCCACTATTAATACCATAATTAATACTTTAAATTTTACTGAAAATAATTTATTTTTTTTACTACTTATATTATCACTCTTATCATAATTATTATTATCTTTCATAAAAACTACCTTCCTATCTATTATCTTTTAGGGGATAAGTAAATATATTAGTTTTTTGATCTTGATCATAAAAATACTTATTATTCACTAGCTTATTTCTTACTATAACTGTACTTTCCTTATTTTCCGAACTTAGAATAACGCTATTACCTTCTGAAAGTATATTATCTTTATCGTTTTTAACTAATATTGATTCTAATGCATAATTAGCTGGTATAACTTCATTAATTTTATATGTTACTCCATACTTTAAATTGTTAATTGTATAGATTTCACTAGGTATTGCCTCAATAACAAAACTTGAACCATCATCCCCCTTTATATTTATAGAAAATGTTTTATTTGTATCATTACTTATATCATTTTCATTTTCATCAACAACAACCTTTTTCAAATATAATTTAGCTGGTAAAATTTTAACTTCTGCACTAGAATTACCTAATTCTTTTTCACCATCACTATATTTTTTATATAAATTCACAGTATTAACTACATTATAATCCCATATATTTATACTATTATCTTCATTTTTATTAAAAGGCTCTGGTACAATCCATCCTGTAGCTAAAATAGATATACTTTCATTTGCTTTTAAATCAAAATTATTATAATCAAAATTCTCTTTTTCTTTACAAGTAAATGTCCACTTTGGTGTTTCATAAGGTGAACTTAAAAGATCCTTAATACTTAAATTAGTAACTGGTAATGATCTATTACCATTTACAGTTCTATTTTTCACTTTAATAATAAATGAAACTTCATCACCTGGATATAATCCCGGTACAACTTTATCTGAATTAGAATCTTCATCATTATAAGTATAAATTATATTTCCATCTCTCTTAACCTCATAAACATATTTATTAATATCAACTACAACATCTCCATACTCAGCAACATAAACTTTAAAACTAGCATCAGCTTCATCTGTTAATTGGTTGTTTAAATATTTGGCACTTCCAACAACTGTATTAATAATCACTTTATTTTCCCTATTTAAATCTTCTAATTTAACATCATATTTAATGTTACATAAGTCTTCAACAATTAAACTTTCACCAGGCTTAAGACTATTTAAAAATTTTAAAGCATCATCTCCATTAGAAGTAACTTTATTTCCATCAGCTGAAACCTTGACAACACTCAATCTATCATTACTTAGCTTAGTTCCATCGCCTCTATAAATACCAGTACTATCAATTTTAATATCTATAAGTTCATCATTAAACTCAACTTTTGTTAATTCATTATTACCAGTATTTTTTATAGTAAAATTATAATAAACTGTTTCACCTGGATAAACATGTGATGTTCCATCTTCTTTTATATAGTTCTTTTTATTATTTTCATCTAATAAAAATCCACTCTTATTAACCTCAATACTAGGATCTTCAACTAAGAAAATATCTAATTTAGTTCCGCCACCACCAGTAGTATTATCAGCACATAAAAGTTCTATTTTATGATTTTTTCCATCATCCAAAAAAGCTGTTATATCTCCTAATGTATATCCTTCTGGACTTGATTCTGCATGTTCATTTAAATGAGCATGCCATGTATCTGTGTGTTTACTTATAGATTTATGGCTTTCATCATTGCATATCATATCACCACCAAATTTATGATATGCCCTTTTAAATGTAGGTGTATATATTTGGTTATTGGAAAATTCAAATTTAATATTATCTTTATTACTATCGGTTATTTGTTGAGTAGTAAAATTAATATCTGTTGGTTTTCCATCAATTAAAACAATCATAAAATCATTAAGAGGCATTATAAGTTCTGGTCCATTTTTACCTAAAACACCTAAATATACTCTCTTATTTTTCATTTCTGATGATGACAAATCTAAGGTAAAATCTCCCCTTATTAATCTCCATGAATCACCATTACCATAATGCTTCCATGTTGCAAACTCTTTAACACCATAACCATTTGCTATATCATTATCATTTATATATCCACTATAATATCTATTTGATGAAGCTCCATCCCATACATTTTTTTCTTCTAATGGATTCAATAGTGCTGTTAGGGCATCATATTTAAATAAAATTTTATTACCAGCTTGCCCTGAATATATAGTTTTAGGAGTTACCAAAACTTTACCTAATTCCCCACTGCTCGGATAATTATTAACTACTGTATGTATTTCTCCATCAATAACTTCAGAGGTATAATAATTTTCTTCATCAATAGTTATTTCACTAATTCCTTGATTTGGATCTTTTATTCCATAAAGTTCTATTTTTTCTCCTGTAAAATTTATAGTGAAAGTACTTCCTTTTGCATTTGTCCATGCATTTCTTCCTTCCAAATTCCAACCACTACTATATATAAACTTATTTTGCACAGTATGCTCGCTTGATTTATCATCAGCATTAATTTGTATTCCATTATCATCACTTGTTTTATATATTTTTGCAAAACTTATATTAGCCGCTGCGTTACTAGAATTTTGATTTTTTGTTCCTGTTACTTTAAATGTTAATGTGTGAGGCCCAGCCCCTAAATTATCCATAGAAAATATTTTTTCATCTACTGTTCTTTTAGAAGCATATTCATCCATCCTTATAACATTATTTTTAAACTCTTTATTATCTAATATATCAATAAAATCATTATCGTGTATTGGTTCATTTGTTCTAGACCATTTAACATCTAAAACCTCCGCTCCATGATCAGCATATGCATTTATATTACTATTAGTAGCTAATACTCTACTAGAAGAAATTATCCCTAAAATACTAAATATAATTAATAATATTTTAATACTCTTACTTTTTATCACTTGCTTATCACCTCTATTTTTCTATTTCTATTTTTTAAAATTTCAGATAATATAACAATCAATATTATAATTCCTAAAAATATAAATATATTATTTTGAATAAATAACATTATCGATCCTAAAAATGGTATTGTAACAATAACTTTTCCTACTATCATATCTTCCGTTACTTTAAATGAATCAACTGTATTATTAGCATCTCCTTGCGTTACATAATATTCACCATTATTTTTTTCTTCTACAATCCTATGCGTTATAATACTATCAGTTTTCTCTCCTTGAAAAGTAACAATATCCCCCACCTTAGCTTGATTTGATTTATATTCCTTAATTATAATTAAACTTCCTGGCTTTATAGTGGGACTCATACTTCCTGTAAGCACATTACAAAAAGCAAAATCTCCAATTTTTCTTACACCCTTATATTTATTAGCGCTAAAAGATAAGATACTAAATGCTAATAATAGAATTATAAAAATATAAAAAACTAAATTATACAAAATTTTAATTATATTCTTCATTTGATTTTACTCCTTTTTTAAAGTTATATTTATAAACATAACTTGCTATAAAAGACTAACTAGGTTATATTCCAAGTTAGTCTTTATTTTTAAATTATTTCTTTATTAATTTATATCCAAATAATATTGATGTCGCTGATAATAAAACTAAATATATAATATTCTTTTCCCCAGTTTGAGGCAATTTAGAAATATTATTTGAATCATTGCTATAATCCTTATTCTCTTCCCTAATAAAGAAATTAATATTAAAAACACCATGTTTATTTTGAAAGTCATTTCCTACAGCGCTTCCATCTAATTTAGCAATTACTCTTAAAATTGATTCCGTCCCAGCTGCTATTTTACCTAAGCTTACATAATTATTTTTATTTATATCCATCTCAGATGCTTGTCCTTGATAAAGGATTTTATCATCATATATTAAAGTTATTTCTAATTTATCTAATAAATAAAATTCACTATTTTTATTAGTTAACTCTTCTGTATTCATTATTAGATTAAACTCATTATTAGATTTATTTTTTATTAATAAACCTTTCTCCAAATAATCACCTGGCATAATCTTACTTGCATTTATATGAAGGGAAATTCCTTCACTGTGAAACAAATTATTACTTCCTATAATTAATTCAGAATCTATATTTATATCATCTACTTTATTAAAAGTATCTGCCTTTATTTTATTAAATGGAATAATAGTTATAATAATTAATATTATAAACAACACTCTATATATTTGTTTCATCTTTACTAATTATCCTTTATATCTAACTAATTATCAGATGGGTTATTAACATTTTTATATTCATCAATTAAGTTATCTAGCATACCAGTAATCTCAGTTTCTACAGTTCCAGTACTTTCCCAAGATTCTTTATAGGCATCTTTATTTACTTGAACAGTTTCAGATTCAATTCTTACGTTAATTCTCTTTTCAGCATATTTATCTTGATCACTAACTTCTCCACTTAATCTAACTGCATCTAATAATTGAGCACTTTGATGTTCAGCATTTTCTTTATTAACTGGTAATATTGATGTATAATAGAAATATCCATCATTTCCAAGTATCCAATTTGTATCATCTTCTATACCAGAATCTAAACTTTTTTGAACGCCATCTGCAAAAACTAATTCTATTAAATTAGTATCTAATGAAGTATCAACTTGATCTTCGTTATTAGTCTTTGGCGTTTTTTTACTCCAGTGTGGTGTTACTTTAACTCTTAATAAAGCATCTGACTTTCCAGTATTA
This sequence comes from uncultured Erysipelotrichaceae bacterium, assembly GCA_948444795.1. Lineage (GTDB taxonomy): Bacteria > Bacillota_I > Bacilli_A > RF39 > UBA660 > MGBC108787. Next base: position 7,974 of record CAOJUX010000051.1, read on the forward strand.
TTTATCCATACATCCTTATTTACTTCATCACCTGGTAATAAATTTTTAGCAAGTCCATCTTCTTCAAACACTTCAACTATCTCATGCTTAATTGATCCTGTGCTAAAATAATTTAATTTAGTATCTTTAGATGTAAACCAAGCTAATTATCCTCCTACAATTGTTGTTACTAATACTCCACTAACTACTAATAGTGATAACTTCTTTTTGTTCATCATATATTCCCCCTAAATTTATAATTGGGTATTTACCCTAATATTTTATGTATTTTTAGCTTTACACCAAAAATAAAAAGCTATTATATATAAATTCTTATACATAATAGCTGGTTTCACTACTTTTTTACATTTTCAAGTAACCAAATATGACATATATTTTTTGAATCTACGATTAAATTATACGTATTATTACACATAATGTCAATGTTATATTTATTTTGTTAGAATCCCATTTTAATATTTAATATCCTTTTATTGTATTTATTTAATAATTATCTATATATAATATAAATAAAATACAAATTTAAAGTAATATTTAATATTAATTAATTGTAAAAGACTCTTTAATTTTATTAATTTATATTATTTTCTATTTTACACAATCATCATTTAATAAAATATTATATGTCAAATTTATCAAGCCTGTTTTCTTTATTAAAATCTTTATTAATGTTTTATGTAGAATTATTCTTATCTAAAATTTCTTATATTTATTATCGCAATCCTTATTTGAAGTATCGTTTCCATAAAAATTATTATAAAAATCTTCTGCTTCGTCATCAAAATTACTTGTGCTCTTTAATAAGGCAAAAATAACCACTAAGACTAAACATATAAATCCACCAATTAAAATATATTTAA
>CAOJUX010000052.1 GCA_948444795.1 uncultured Erysipelotrichaceae bacterium
TAGGACTAGGGCCATTACGCTTAGGAGGGTGTATTTTAGTTTTTTATTCTTTTCATATTTTTTCATTTTTCTTCCTCCTATTTTATATCAATATTATAACCCACTATTATTCATAATTCAATTAGTAATAATAGAAAAAATTGATTGCTATTTAAAGTAATCAATTATTTAACAAATGGTATTAATGCCATGAATCTTGCATATTTGATTTGACAAGCAATATGTCTTTGATGTTTAGCACAAGCTCCTGTCATACGTCTTGGCATAATTTTACCTTTTTCATTTATATATTTATTTATGATTTGAACATCTTTATAATCGACGCTTTTTCCAGCACACATTTGACAGATTTTTTTCTTTTTTCTTCTAAATTCAGCCATTATAATAATCTCCTTTCTTAAAATGGTAAATCATCATCACTTAATGCTACTTCTTCGCCAAAATCTTTAAAAGGGTCTTCTGTTATATCAGCTGTTGGCATTTCATCTACAGTATTATCAACAGGTGATACTACACTTCCATTATTATTTTTACTTCCTAAGAATGTAACATTATCACAAACGATATCTGTTGTATATCTTTTTGTCCCATCTTGAGCATCATAGCTTCCTGTTTGAATTCTTCCTTCAATTGCTACTTGAGTACCTTTAGTACAATATTTCCCTATGTTCTCTGCTTGTCTTCTCCAAGCTACACAGTTAATAAAGTCTGCTCCTCTTTCGCCATTTTGGTCTTGAAATGGTCTTTGTACAGCAATAGAAAATCTAGTAACAGATGTCCCACTTGCAGTTGTACGCATTTCTGGATCTCTTGTAAGTCTTCCAATTAAAATAACTTTATTCATTTTTTACTCCTCGTCTAATTTAATAATTAGATGTCTTAAAATATTTTCATTTAATGATGCTTTACGATCTAATTCAGTAATAGTTTCATTTTTGGCATCTATTTTCATTACATAATAATATCCACTAATTTCTTTTTTAATAGGATAAGCTAATTTTTTTTCTCCAAGTTCTTGAAATTCAACTACTTTACCACTATTTTCAGAAACAGTTGTTTTCATTGTTTCTGCTGTTGCTTTAATTTCATCACTTTCATTTGCAGATTTAACAATAAACATAACTTCATATTTTTTCATAATTAATTGCACCTCCTTATGGTCTATTTGGCTTTAAATTACTTAAAGCAAGGAGTAATTTCATACTCGTTTAAGATTATAACAAAATATATTGAAAAGAGCAATATATTTTGTTATAAAATCTTTTAATCATTTAAATAATCTAAATAAGTTTTAAAATTGTTTTTTATTTCGAGATTCAATTCTTTTGAAACATCTCTATAAAAATTATAATACAAACTAATAGTTTTAATTCAACTAAAAATTGTTTTATTATAATCTCTAGGAATTTCTTTTTTTTATATATTAAATCTAAAATAAACTATATCCCCATCTTGCATTATATAATCTTTTCCTTCAATATATAGTTTACCGTTTTCTCTTACTTTTTTTTCGTCTTTTAATTCCTCTAAATCGTTAAATTTTGTTATTTCAGCTTTAATAAAACCTCGTTCAATATCACTATGAATTAATCCAGCACATTTTTTAGCATTTGTACCTTTTTTATATGTCCAAGCTTTTACTTCATCTTTTCCAACAGTAAAAAACGTTTCAAGCCCTAAAAGCTCATAAGTTGCAAAAATCAGTTTATCTAAACCACTATAATTTATTCCAAGTTCTTTTAAAAATTCTTTTTTATCACTTTCTTCTAATTCTGATAGTTCTGATTCTATTTTAGCACACATAATAATTACTTTTGCTTTTTCTTTAGCTGCATATTCAATAACTTCTTTAGTATATTCGTTACCATTTAAAATATCGTCTTCTAAAGTATTTGCAACATAAATAATTGGTTTTAAAGTTATAAAATTAAAATTTTTTAAAATTAATAATTCATCTTCTTCATAGTGAAGTAATCTTAAAGGTTTATTATTTAGTAAAGCTTCTTTTGATTTTGTTAGAACATTAACTTCTTTTAAAGTTTCTTTATCCTTTGTAGTTTCTGCTTTTTTAGCTATTTTACCAATTCTATTTTCAATTATTTCTAAATCTGCTAAAATTAATTCCAGATTTATAATTTCAATATCTCTGACAGGATTTACATTTCCCTCAACATGAATAATATTCTCATCACTAAAACATCTTACTACTTCAACAATTGCATCCACTTCTCTTATATGTGATAAAAATTTATTGCCCAATCCTTCTCCTTTACTTGCTCCTTTTACAAGTCCTGCAATATCGGTAAATTCAAAAGATGTTGGCACTAAACTTTTTGGCATATACATATTTTCTAATACTTCTAATCTTGAATCTGGAACTGTGACAACTCCTACATTTGGATCTATTGTAGCAAAAGGATAGTTAGCTGCTAGAATATTTTTTTTAGTTATAGCGTTAAATAATGTTGATTTACCTACATTTGGAAGTCCTACTATACCTGCTTTTAATGACATATTTTTTCCTCCTTAAAGACTTGGCATTGTATTAATACCTATTGGAAGTCCTACTATATACCAAACTATAATTATTGTCAATAATAATACAAATGTAAGAGCTGCATAAGGAAGTTGATATTTTATTGCTTTTAACATATTAATTGTTTTTTTATTTTTATTATATTTTTCTAGATATGCTAAATATATAATAAAATATGCGAATAATGGTGTTAAACCCATAGATACTGATTCACCAAATCTGAATATTACTTGAGAAAATTCTGGACTTATCCCTGAATTCATAAATACAGGAATGGTAACTCCTGATAAAATTGTCCATTTATTTATTGAAGATGGTACAAATATAGTTGCAATTATAGAAATTATAAATATTAAAATTATTAAAGGTAATCCTACAAATGATGTAGATGAAATTATTTCGGACAACCAACCAACAATAACAGTGCCTATATTAGTGTATTTAAAAATATTTATAAATACTGAGGAGAAAAATATTAAAACTAATATTTTTCCTACACCATCTAATGAATGACCTAAATCATCACATAAATCGCGATTATTCTTAATAGTTCTAGCACCTATGCCATAGAATAAACCTAGTATTACAAAAAAAATAGTTACTATAAAGATAAAACCAGTATTAAAAAATGAATTATAACTAAATAATTTGTCAATATAAAATATTTGACTATCATCAAGTAATTTGCCTGATAAGGGTAATCCTGGAATAATGTTATAAATAAATATTAATACATATATAAATCCCGCAATAAATGCTAAGGCTAAGCCTTTTTTTTCTTTTTTTCCTATAGCGAATTCTTCTTCTATTTTAGTTGCTGGTATTTCGTAATTATCTAATTTTAATACTAAATATTTTTCTGTTATTTGAGTAATAAAGAATGACAAAGATAACAAGGCAATACTCATTATAAAGATAAATGAAGTAGTTTCTATTATATAGCTAGGATCAATCATATTAGCTGCAAGTGATGTAAGCGATAACAACGAAGAATCAGAACTTGTTAATATTGCATTAATTCCTGTACCACAACTTAAAGCAGCAAAACTTGCAATTATACCAATATTAGGATTTCTTTTCCCATACTGAAACAATAATGCACTAAGTGGAATCATTATTATGTAGGACAAATCCCCAATTATTCCTAAAATCATACAAATTAACACTAAAATAAATGTTACTGTATATTTTTTTGACCTTTTAGTTAATATCGTAAATGTAGTTTTTAAAAAACCGCTTTTTTCCATGACTCCAATACCTATTAAAATGATTATTAAGCCACTTAAAGGAGCAAAAGCCATAAAATTAGATACAGTGCTTGTAAAAATATATTTTATTCCATCTATACTTATTAGACTAGAAATCTCTTCAATAGCAGTATTATATTCAAAAGTAGTTTTACTAATAACTTTAGTAGTTGCTTGTACTCCAAATATAGATAGTATACCACTTAGTAAAAATATAATACTTGATGCAAGTAATAAAGTCATGATAGGATGAAGAGTTATTTTTTCCTTTAATTTATTTACTTTCATTATTCTCCTCCAATAACCTTTTTTATTTTACGCTCAAATTCTAAACGATCCATCATAATTTCGCGGCCACAATTTTTACATTTTATTTTAATATCAACACCTATTCTTGTAATTAACCATTCATTAGTTTTGCAAGCATGAGGCTTTTTCATAACTACAGTATCATTTAAATTATATTTTTTTGTCATAATGCACCTCGATTTGTTGATAAGGTATAGATATTTTATCTTTATCATAAGTATCTTTTATTAATTTTAAAACTTGTCTTTTTATTTGCCATTTATCATCTTGATTACAAACTATGCTAATTGTATAATCAATAGAACTATCTCCAAAATTAGATATTCCTAAATATTTGGATTCATCACTTACTCCTTTAATCTTTTTTGCTTCTTCTACTATTTTTAAAATTGTTTTTTCAACTTTATCGCTTTTTAATTCATAAGCGGTTGGAATATCAATCACCAAATTGGCTTTCTTTTGACTAATATTAATTACTTGATTAATATTACGGTTTGCTATGACTAATACTTCTCCAGTATTTTTTTTGATTTTAGTAGCTCGGAGTGTCATTTCTATTATTTCTCCTGTAAATTCATTAATAGTTACTATGTCACCAACCACAAAATAATTATCCATTATAATGGAAATACCATTTATGATATCTTTAGCGGTATCTTGAAATGATAATCCTATTATTGCACTTACTACTCCTAAAGAAGCTATTAAAGCTTTAGTATTAACTCCATACAAATCTAATATAAAAAATGCCGCTATAATATAAACAGACCATTTTATTACATTAGATAACAAATTAACTATGGTTTTTCTTTTTTTACGCTCATATTTGCTTTTACCACGATTAACAATTTCTTCAATTATTTTACTTCCCAGCTTATAAACGATAATCCCAATAAATATTATTATAGCCAAACCATAGATTTCTTTTTTACTAAAAAATAAAGCAATATTTGTAAAAAATTTCATTTTAATCACCTGATATTTCTATCCCTAAAATTTCAAGTATTCTTTCTAGATCTTTCTCACTGTCGAAAGGTATCTCAATTTTATTAGTTTTTATTTTAACTTTTGTTCCAATTTGCTTTCGCATTTCTTTTTCATAAATTGTAAAATGTATATTAAGCGGTGTTTGAGGCCTTAATATTTTATTCTTTTTTGGCATATTTTCTTCTCTTATTATTTTCTCTAATTCTCTTACACTTAATGATTCATTTATAATTCTATCTGTTAAATTATTTATTTGTTCTTCACTACTTAATTTGCTTAAACATCTGGCATGTCCCATACTAAGTTTTCTAGTTTCAACTAATTTTTTAACCGCATTAGGAAGATGAAGCAATCCTAAAATATTAGTTACATAACTTCTGCTTTTGCCAAATTTAGTAGCAAATTCTTCTTGGGTCATATGGCTTAAATTAATAATATTTTCATAAGCTGCAGCTTCATCAATTGGATTCAAATCTTCTCTTTGAATATTTTCAATAAGAGCTATTTCCATCATTTCTTGATCATTAAATTCTTTTACAATTGCAGGAATCTTTGCTAGTCCAGCAAGACGCGCTGCTTTAGTTCTTCTTTCACCAGCAATTAAATAATAACCTTTTACTGTTTTTTTTACAATAATTGGTTGAACTATTCCATATTCTTTAATACTATCTGCTAGCTCATTTAAAGATTCTTCATTAAAAGTTTTACGAGGTTGATATGGATTAGATTGTATTTCATCTAAAGGGATTTCTTTAATTTCATCTTTATAATTTTCAACTATTTCTTTTTCAAAATTATCAAAATTTATTACTTCATTTGAAAATAATTGTTCAAGCCCTTTGCCTAATGCTTTTCTTTTAGTCTCCATTTCTACTAATCACTTCCTTTGCTAAATTTGAATATGCAAGTGTTGCCCTACTAGTTGGATCATAAGCATTAATTGGTTTACCATGACTTGGTGCTTCTACCAACCTTACAAGTCTGGGAATAATTGTATTAAAAACTAAATTTTTAAAGCATTTCCTTATTTCTTCTATTACTTCTAATCCAATATTAGTTCTTCCATCTAACATTGTTAACAATACTCCTTCAATTCTCAAATTAGGATTCATATTTGATTGAACTAGTATAACTGAATTAAGCAGTTGAGTTATTCCTTCTAGTGCAAAATATTCACATTGAACAGGAATTATTACTGAATCACTTGCTACTAATGCATTCATTGTAGATATTCCAAGTGAAGGTTGGCAATCAATAATTATATAATCATATTTGTCTTTAATTAAAGCTAAAATGTTTCTCAATTGTTCATTTTGCTTAAATTCCGAATTTTCTAACATCTTTTTTACAAACTCAACATCAACTCCTGCTAAATTTATAGTAGATGGTATTATAGATAAATTTTTGAATTTTGTTTTTATAATTGCTTCTTTTATTTCACAACTACCAGTTATGCAATCATAAATATCTTTTTCAAAATCATTAGCATTTAATCCTAGTCCATTAGACGCATTACCTTGAGGATCTAAGTCTATTAAAAGAGTTTTTTTACCTTCCATACCAAGAGCACTTGCTAAGTTTATACTTGTTGTAGTTTTTCCAACTCCTCCTTTTTGATTTACTAATGAAATAATCTTTGCCATAATACCACCTTTTCGTTATTTTAGTCACTATTATTATTTTAACACATTAATAATTATTTGTCTTTTAATTTAGCTTAAATTTTATATTTTTTTTATTGCATTTATTATTTCACTTTCTTTTTGATAATTAAATATATTAGCAAAATCTAAAATCTTTTTATTATTATTATTTTCTTTACAATTATGGTAATATATTTCCCAGTAGCAAGGTAAGACTAAAGTAAATTTTCTTTTTGAATGTTTATTACAAAAGTTCAAGAAAAATTGTTTAGATTCTTTAAATAAATTTTTACTATCTAAGACTTTTATTTTAAATAAAAATTCCTCATTAAGCATAATAAAAAATTCTAAAATTATACTATTATCTTTGATATCACTTAGCGGAATAATATATTTTGTATCTAATCCAAAGAACTCTAAAATTGCTTTATCTATTCTTTTTCTATTGTTTTTATCTTGTAAAAATTTTATATACTTTTCTTTGCTTTCCATTATGTATACTCCTTTCATTTTGAAATTTATCATATTGATAATAGACAGTCAAATAGCGAAAAAAGCAGATTACTTAGCGAAATTTATGTTTTTGGTAAAAAAGTATTTTATTTTGTTAATAGTTTTGTGAAAATTATTGATTATTTTCTTAAATTAGTATAAAAATTTAAAAAAAAATAGAAAATTTTCTACTTTTAAAATTTAAGTATCCATTTTGTTTTATCGCTATACGATTCCCCAGTTGCCTTTATATCGGATTTTAGAATTACTATTGGGCGAATGGCATAGCCCAAATAGTCCGCATTCCAACCTTTACGATAAATATCATAATAATATAAACTGGTGTAACTGATAAGATTGCCATCAGTAAGCACATAACGACCATAATAATACCAACTCTCATATCCACTAGAAAAATCGCGAGAAGTTAACCAGTAAGTACTACCTAAAGTTGAACCTTGCTTTTGACCTACTGTTGTTCCTAAAGCAATTTGAACAAGATTATAATCAGTTAGATATCCTACATCTCCTCCACCTGCTTTTTCTCTATCACTTCCATTTGGACTATTTGTTTCATTTGTTGATACTGTCCATGGTGGTGCTGTTGTTTCACTTATTGTAACTGTTTCAGTTTGTCCATTATAACCCATATGTCTTGAGCTACTTGTTATTCCTGTTGTTTCATATTGTTTTGCTATAGTATTAAGTGTTCCTATATATTTTTCATATCCTGTTTTACCATAAAAGTATACATCTGTACTTGAGACATTTTCACTTACTATATCTATTGTTCCATCTTCATTTTTTCTTATTACTCTCCATAAATTTAGTTCACTTGGATTTATAATTTGATCACTTGTATATCCCGTCAATTCTTTAGATATAATATAATTAGTTTTCTCAGGCGTATATGCTATATAATCTCCTAACTCTGCTTCATCATATAAATTACCCTTAATTTTTGTTTCAAACTTTAGAGTACATATGGTTGGTTTATCTGTATCTATTAATGCTC
>CAOJUX010000053.1 GCA_948444795.1 uncultured Erysipelotrichaceae bacterium
CACTATACTACTTTTGTTATTAAATTAACAATTGAATTTTGTCATAGTTATCATTAAAAAAACTTATGATTATTTAATTTTTTACTAATAATTACCTAAATTACATTCTAGAATAAAGAAACTATCTTCAATTAAAAAATATCATATTTTAAATATTTATTGTTTTAAGCATAAAAAAATAGAAGATAAAAATCTTCTATTTTAAAATTTATTCAAATCTATATCCTTCTTTTAATAAATCATTTATATAAAACTTATTATATAAGAAACAAAATAAAAAATTAGATATTCCAAATGTTGGAATTGTAGCTATAATCATTATTAAAAACCATTTCCAATCTCCTCTACATAATGGTACAAAAGCTCCAAAGAAAAAGGTTGTCCAACTAAATCCTTCCTTTACTACTCTTACTTGCCCTATTTGATTTTTCATAATTCTTTTCATTAATTTTACTCCTTTGTATTACAAAACTTCTTTTCATTTCCACCTTTATTATAATATAACAGCATTTAAATTATTATCAACAATTTGTTGTATCCATTTTTTACATAAAATTCAAGGGATAATTTTCATTATTTTATTTGTTCTAAATTTATTACACTTTTAAAATTTTATTATTTTTATAAAATTAACTGAAACCAATCTTTAATTTGAGTCGTCTAATCTATGAATCGATTCAAAAGAAAGGAAGTAAATATGATTAACGAAATACTATTAAAAAAAGCAATTGATGGTGATAAGGAAAGTTTTTATAAGTTGATTGACCCAATTAAAGACAACCTATATAAAATAGCCTTCACATATGTTGAAAATGAACATGACGCCTTAGATTGTGTTCATGATTCAATACTCAAAGCAATAAAATCATTGCATACTTTAAAAGAGCCTCAATATTTTAATACATGGATTACTAGAATTACTATTAATACTTGTAAAGATATTATTAAAAAAAATAATAAAATTAAGTTAGTTGATATTAATGATTATGAAAATATACTAACTATAAACGAAAATAAAAGTGATGATAACATAGAAATAGAACTATCAATAAATAAATTAACTTCTAAAGAAAAAGACTTAATCATTATGAGGTATTTAGAAGATAAATCTCTAAAAGATATATCGCATAAATATGAAATCCCACTTGGTACTGTAAAAAGTAAAATTAATAGAACATTAAAAAAATTAAGAGATATTATAGGAGAAATATAATTATGAAAAATATAGATATAGATAATATTAAAGTTTCTAAAAACTTAGATGATGTTATTGATAAAGCTATAAATGAAGGATATTATACTAAGAAAAATAAAAAATACCAAAAAAATATTGTAGTAGCTGCAATTGCCATAATAATAACTATAGGTGTGGTAAAATCTGATTTTGTAAGTGCAACAATTAGTAAATTAAAAAATACTATTGAAAGTTTTTCTATAAATGAAAATCCCTATACAATTCCAGAAGAATATAAAACTATAATAGGAAAAACTATTGAAGATAAAAACATAAAAATTACATTAAACGAATTTTATATTGATAAAAACTTAATACTTTTTACTACTAATTTAGATAGTAGTAATAGAATTGGTTATGCTCAAAGCATGAATACAGAAATTTATATTGATGGAAAATTATTAGACTATACAAGTTCAGCGGATACTCTTATTCATAATGATGATGGCACTGTAGACATATTAACTACAATTTATTATGAAAATTTAAATATATCTAAAAATTCAAATATTATTATTAAATTCAATGATATATTAGTAAATACTTTATTTGAGTTTGAATGGAATGTTAAAGGAAATTGGCAATATAATTTTAATATTAATAATGATTTTAGTAATAAAATAATTACTAAAAAAATAAATCAATGTATATCAATAAATGATACTAGTACTTTAGTTAATGAAATTACCATTTCTCCAAACATTGTAATATTAAATACTGAATATATTGATTCTATTAATTTTATTATAAAAGATGATAAAGGAAATGAATATTTAAACTCATCTGGATTTGGATTTGATGGAAAAACCATGAACTATATTTTTAAAATTAATACTACAGATATTCATAACATTACTTTAATTCCTAAATCCAATATGTTAGATTATGATAAATCAATAAAAATAGACATAAAATAAAATATATTTAAAATAAATGGATACCTAATATAGGCATCCATTTATTTTGTTGTTAAAAAGTAACTACCACTATAATACTTTTTAATACTAATATTAAATACTTATAAGTTAACTACCACTACTTTCATATTTATTCATTCCAATTAACCAAATCCTATAAGCAACAATTAAACTAATTGCTCCTACTATACAAGTTAATAAAATACCACTTAAAAAGCTTTCTCTACCTAAAAAATACGCACTTGGAAAATACCCTGTAAAAGCAAATGGTATTATAAATGTTAATATTCCTTTAATCCAATTTGGATAAATAGTAATTGGATATTTAACAAATGTACTTAATTGATATACCATGAATAAATAACTTTGAGCAAACTTAACCCAAAATGCAATAGATGTTACTGCAAGCTTTATAGCAGTATATATAAAACTTGCAAATATTATAACAATTATTAACGAAATGATCTTACCTAAGGATATATCTAAATTTAATTTTATCCATGAAGTAACTAAAAGAATTGTACCTATTATTATTTCACCAAATCCATCTGGCTGAAACTTTTCTACTATTACTTGAAACAATGGATTTAATGGTCTTACTAAATATTTATCAAACTTACCCTCAACTATAGTTTGCCAACTAAATATCCAAAGTTGATCTGTAAATACATGGTCTATCCCCCTTGGAATTTGTGCAAATCCATATATAAATAATATTTCATAAAAGCTCCAACCCTTTAAAGATGGTATTGCATTAAATATTAATGTTATAAAAATTACCCCTATAGATTGTACAAATAAAAATCCTATAAGCCCTAATATAAAATCAGCTCTATACTCTATTAAGGTCTTGATATATTGTTCTAAAAATTTTAAATATAACCTAAAATATCTTTTCATATACCTATCCCCCTAAAATTGTTAAACTTTTTATTAGAGCTTTCCACATTTTCTTACTTACAAACATTAATACAACAACCCAAAATATTTGAATTCCTAAAGAAAACAAAATATTTATTCCATTTATTTTTCCTAAGTAAATCATAGATGGTGTATATATAGCAGAACTAAAAGGAAATAAGCTAGTTATAGCTTGTGCCCATTTTGGGAAGAATGCTATTGGTATTAATGTTCCAGATAATAAATTTACTATTGCTTGCATTATTTGAGATAATCCCCACATATTTGTTATCTTAAAAGATATAAGTCCAAATATATAACTAAAATAAAAATTAATAAATATACCTAAAATAATACTTATAAAATATATAATTATTCTAAATATACTTATATATCCAAAAAACTTATAAAATAAAAATGTAGTAGCAAAAAAAGCTATTATAAATATAATTACAAAATTATATAATATATTTCCAAGCCCTTGAAAAAACATTCTTTTTCTATAACTTATTGGTCTAACTAAATTAATTGCAATAGAACCATCTTTAACCTCACGTGAAATATCATAACTTATATCAACATTTATCATTATTGATGTTAAAAATGATATAAATAAATATATTATCATTTCATTAAAATTAAATCCATTTAATATATTTTGAGAACTACTTTCATAAATTGCCTTCCAAAGATAATAAGTAACAGCTAACATAAGAAAATCCCCAAACATAAATATTATTGCATTAGCTTTATATGAAATTAATCTTTGAAATACGTTTCTTGTAAAAGGTAAGTAAGGTCTTATACCTTTTATTTCTTTCATTTTACACCTCGTTTCTATACATTTTCTTAACTATGTCCTCTATACTTGTTTCCTTTACTGCAAAATCAATAACACTTAATTTTTTCATAACTCTCCCTATAATTTCTGATGAAGAAATTTTATTTTTATTAAATGTTATAGATAATTTATTTTCATTAAAATTTAATTTAAACTCACAATCATCTTTCATTTCATTAAATTCATTAAAACTTTCTAAATTTATCTCTTCTTTTATTTGTATTTCAACTGTAGTTAAATATCCAAACTTTTCTTTTACCCCATTAATTTCTCCATCATATATTTTTTTACCTTTATCAATTATAATTATCCTGCTACAAAGCTCTTCTATATCATTCAAATCATGAGTTGTTAATATAATTGTAGTATTATATTTCTCATTTATCTCTTTTATAGCTTTTCTAACACGCTCCTTTACGACAACGTCTAATCCTATAGTTGGTTCATCTAAATATATTACCTTAGGATTATGTATAAGAGCTGCTGCTAAATCTGCTCTCATTCTTTGTCCTAATGATAAAGTTCTAACAGGACTTAAAAAGAACTCATCTAATTCTAATACTTCTTTTAAAAAACTCATTCTTTCATTAAAATCCTCATCACTCACGTCATAAATATCCTTTAGTAAAGAAAAGGTTTCAGATATAGGCAAGTCCCACCACAATTGTGTCTTTTGTCCAAAGACTACTCCAATATTTTTAGCATTCTTTTCTCTATTTTCATAAGGAACTAAACCATTTACAGAAACAATCCCATTAGTAGGTTTTAAAATTCCTGTCATCATTTTTATTGTTGTTGATTTTCCTGCTCCATTTGCTCCTATATACCCTACTATTTCTCCATCATTTATTTCAAAGCTAATATTATCTACTGCCTTTTTAACAGTATATTCTGATGTAAAAAATGACTTTATAGCACCCTTAAAACCTGCATATTTTTTATTAATTTTAAAATCCTTACTTAAATTCTCCACCCTTATCAAGAAACTCACCTTCTTAAATTTTACTTTAGTTTATATTATACCATTTATTTCCTTTTGATCACCATATTTTTATTCTTTTATATTTTTTCATAAAACAAAAAGACAACTAAGAAATTTCTTAGTTGCCTTGGTGCTTTGAATCTTTAGATACCATACCATATATTTAAGAGTACCCTTTTCCACACACTAATATACTCTTATCATAAATTTTGAGTTTGCTAACTCTTTTTAACAAACCCTTTCTATGTGAATTTTTAACATTTATTTGATTAAACATAGCATACTGTAATGTTGTATCTATTTTTGTATGACCTAAAAGTTTTTGAACTTGCTCTATAGGTAAACTCTTATAAACAAAGCATCATTATCATCTACTAATACGCCTCGCTTAACTCTTAAGAATACAGTCTTCTTATAACCATGAAAAAAAGCTTAAAATAATACGTCTAATATTATCAATTTTAATTTAGATTTACAATTTTCATTTTTTTCTTTATAATTTGGCAAACAATTTAAATTCTTTATTAATATTTCATGTAGTCTTTTCATTTGCTCACCATAAAGTAATTCAAGCATTTCTTTTTCTATTTTATTAATAACCTCTATCATTTAAATATACATTTTGAATATTTAGTCTTTACAAATTATTTAATTATTTATTATCTAAAGATTTTAAATTAATCAATTAAAATTTCAATATTGAACTATAGTTTAATATCCCCCTATTGAACTATAGTTCAATATTCATTTTTTTAAATTTTTTTCAATTATTATTTAATTAATTCTCTCTTAAATGCTCTTTGCATTAATGAATTAAAGTTATCTTCTAATTCTTTTAAACTATTCTCCATTTCAAATTTGAATTTACACAAAATATACAAATAGATATTTACTTTTATAGATGATAATGTGATTTTTTTTAATGATTAACGGAATCTTATATAAAAAATTCTATTTTCAGGAATAAAACCACTGCTTGTTAATGTGGCAATACTTTCCACATTGCCATACCAACATCCTGCAACAGGAATTAACCCTTGCTGGATAGCAATGTTGCTAAGATTTATAATTATACTTCTTCCAACACCTTTTCTTCTATGCTCTTGAAGAGTGAAATTACCTACGTCAACATTTTTTTGATTATTTATTATCTTACCTATACTTCCGTATCCTAAGGTCTCATTGTTACTTGTAATTTTATAAAACTTGAAACTTCCGTCAAAGCAACCTTCCCATTGCTTTTCGGTAAGAATGTTCATTAATTCATATTCACCTGGACCAACCTCTTCTACACACTCCATTCCATATTCCGCTTTACGTTCAGGCTCTCCATAACTAAAGTTAAATGCCTGCATATCAAAAAATGTTTTAAGTGAATTCATCTTTTCAAATGCAAGTCCAACATAATGTGAGTCATTGCTTGCAACAAGGGCTGCTTCAAGCTGAAAATCTTCCAGTACTTTATTAAATATTTCTATTGATGCTCCGCGTTTTGAAGGAATCACATAAAATCCTCTTAACATTTGTCCATTGTCCCATGAAGTTCCAATAGAGAAAAATCCTGATTCTTTATCATTACAAGTGATTAAATACGGTTCTCCTTCAAACAGCATATCACTATGAAAAGCATCATTTTTGTATCCAAGTTCATCAAAGTAGTCTATATAAAGATTCTGTATTGCATTCCATTTTGTTTTATTTACTTTAATATTATTCATTTACCTATTCTCCCTTTCAATTATAAAATTAATAATAATAAAATGTAATATAATAGCATCTATATTCCCATACAAATTACTATTTATCCGTTAGTTCATTATACCAAATTCTAGATTTTTTCCCACTATTATTAAATGTTTCAATTTAAATGATTTTATTTTTAATTCTCTAAAATTTCGTAAGGAGATGTGACATTAGAATGATTTATTAAACTTATAAACCTTTTGAAGTTCTGTTACAAAGCTAACTCTTTTAAATTATTGGCAAAAGGAGTTTTTTTATATACTCATTACTTAAGCTAATCTGAACATACCTGCATAGCAGGTAGTATTCTTTTATATAAAAAAAAGCAACTAAGAATTTTCTTAGTTGCTTTGGTGGCTTACCGGGGAATCGAACCCCGGACACCTTGATTAAAAGTCAAGTGC
>CAOJUX010000054.1 GCA_948444795.1 uncultured Erysipelotrichaceae bacterium
GATTTTTTTAAGGGAATACATGAAGCAAATGGGATTTTCTATGTTAAAGATATAAATAATAAATATGTACATGCTAGTGATAGATTTAAGCATTTAGTTGGGTTTGATGATAATCTATCAGAACTAAATGATATAAAAATACATGGAGAAGATGCAGGACAAAAGTATTTAAAGTGTTGTGAAGAGTTTATGGCTTCAAATGAATATTATCGCAAAGAAATTTGCAAATTAAAAGATAAGATTTATTCCCTTCATAAACATGCTATATATGATAATAGTAGTAATGTAATTGGTGTTTTGGGAGTTTTTGAAGACATAGTAGAAAAGAAAGAAAAAATAGAAGATGGAAATACTTTATCTTATATAATTAATAATATATCGGATTATATAGTTTTAAAAGATGCTAATAGAGTTCATTTAGATTGTAATAATACTTTTTTACAGGATTTAGGAATTAGTAGAGAAGACTTTGTAGGTAAAAAAATTGAGGAAATCCCAGAGCTAAATAAAATTTTAAAGCATACAATCGAAAAAGATTTAGAAACAATTAAATTAGGCACTAAGCAAATATATAATGAAACAGTTTTATATGATGGAGTTGAATTTGATTTTGAAATAATAAAAGAACCATTTAGAGATAGCTATGGCAATTTAGTAGGCATTATTGATATAGCAAGAAATGTTTCTCATAGAAGAGAAGTTGAAAAATTAAGATTAGACTTTTTTGCTAATTTATCCCATGAATTAAGAACACCTTTAAACCTAATCTTTAGTTCACTTCAAACCATTGATGTATTAGAAAAAGATTTATTAGAAAATAACAGTAGATTAAAAAAGTATATAGGCATAATAAGTCAAAACTCTAAGAGGCTATTAAAATTAGTTAATAATTTAATAGATTCTACTAAATTTGATTCAGGATATTACGAATATGAGCCTAAAAATGATGATATAGTCAGCTTTATAGAAAATATATCTATGTCTGTAGCAGAATTTGCAAAACAAAATGGTATATGTTTAACATTTGATACTGATGTTGAAGAAAAAATAATGGCATTTGATTTAGAAAAGCTAGAGAGAACTATGCTTAATTTACTTTCTAATAGTATTAAATATAATAAGCCAAATGGAGAAATACATGTATTATTACATGATGCTGGTGATAATTTTAATATTACAGTAAAAGATACTGGTATCGGAATACCAGAAGATAAGCTAGACACTATTTTTGAAAGATTTAATCAGGTAGAAAATAGATTTAGAAAGAGAAGTGAAGGAAGCGGAATAGGCTTATCTTTAGTAAAAGATTTAGTTAAAATTCAAGGTGGAATTATAAAGGTTAAAAGTGAAGTTAATGTTGGAAGTGAATTTACTATAAAATTACCAGTTAAAGTTTTAGAAGAAAATAATGTTTTAAAAGAACAAACTTATAATAACTTAGCTAATAGTTCAGAAGTAAGAATGAATATAGAATTTTCAGATATTTATCTTTAAGCTCCCTAAGTTATTGATTTCTTAAATTATTAAGTGGTAACAGTTTAATTTTTAGAGAATATAATATATAAAAAAATATTATAAAGTAGTACTTAAGCTAAGAGGAGCTAGAGTACTACTTTTATAATTTTAAATCACAAAAGTTACATAAAGTGCGACTAAATTTTGTTTTAATTGGAAATAATTATAAAAGCTTAAAGGGTAGAGAATGGAGGTCGTGAAATGAAAGCAAAATGTGAGAAATGCGGAAAAGATGCTATCTTTTTTGATGTTAATTTACAAGCATGGTTATGTGAAGATTGTGTTAAGGAAGAATATAAAACTTTTGATTTAGATGGATTTATGGAAGGAAATAGTGAAAATATATATAACTCAGAATTAAATAATATATTAACGGCTATGGAGAAGTTATGTAATTCTATAAGTGAATCAAATAATAAAAGAATTGAAAGGCAGTTTAAAAACACACCATATTCTAAAGATTTAAATGAATTATTATCTAATATAACAAAAGATAGATTAGTTAAAATTGCAGAAAACTTAGGTGTTAAAAAAGTTTATAAGTATAAAAAACAAGAGCTAGCAAAGGTTGTATTATCATCTTATGAAAAGCTTATATTAGAAAAATTTAATCTTTTAGATGAAAAAACACTTAAAATTTTAAGAAAATATTTAAAAAATGATGGTGAAAGATTTTATGATAATGTATCTAATGATGAAAGAATATATTCAGATTACTTTATTGAAATAGGAGCAATTTTTCCTGTTGAAAATAATGAAGGTAAGAGGGTGTTTTTAATGCCAACAATAACTCAAGAAATAGTTAAGTCCCTGCAAGATTTTTATGTAAGGCTTAAAATAAAAAATAATACTAAAATAATAAGCTTATATAAAGGAATGGTTAGAGCTTATGGTTTGTTAGAGGTATATAAAATTATTGAGTTTGTAAAACAATATCTAGTAGAAGAATATGATAGAAAAGAGCTTTTTAGTCTTTTAAATGAGGGTTCTAAATATAGTGATGATTATATTGTTGAAGGTGAGTTTGTATTTAATTCTAATATAGATAATTATATTGCTCTTTATAATGAAATTAATAAAAAAATGAAATATAGTGATTATAGAAAGTTTTCAGAAAGTGAATTAATCTCTTTATCTACAAGCAATTGGGAAGTTGATAATAGCTATGCAAAGGATTTTAAGAAAAGATTTTTAAAATATTTTATAATGTCAGAAGAGGAAATAGATGACTTTTTAAAATTCTTATATGCCACAGCTCAAGAAAAGAGTTTAGATGAAATTTTAAATGAAATAAAAAGCATGATTCAAGAAGAGGAAGCAAAAGAAATAGGGTTAGATATAATTAAGAAGTATGTTGTTAGTGTGCCAATTTGGGCAAATAAAGGAAGATGTATGAATGACCTTAAAATTAAATAATATATAGATATTAACAATTAAAAAATATTTATAAAATAAAGTGAAAATTAAATAGAAATATTTTAAATATAAATTGTAGTAAAAAGTAGTAAAAAAATAAGGAAGTCTATAAATAATTTAAGTTAAAAAACTTAAATTATTTATAGACTTCCTTATATAATAATTAAAAACTTTTTATAAATCTAAAGCCATATCTCCATGCTTAATCCAGTTTCTATTACGCATAAATTCAGAAATTATAAAAGTAAGAAGTGCAGGAAGCACAAAATGCATTACGATTATTTGTAATAAAACTATTTTTGAAGAAGAGCTTTGAGCCATTGTTTGATAAGCCATAATTTGTCCAACAAATCCAGCAGAACCCATACCAGAACCAGTTGCATTATTAGTCATCTTCAAAAAAGTTGAAGAAATAGGTCCAAGTATTGCACTAGATATAATTGCAGGCAACCATATTACAGGTTTTTTAATTATATTAGGAACTTGAAGCATTGATGTTCCAACCCCTTGAGCAAGAAGCCCACCAAACTTATTTTCTCTATAACTTGCCACTGCAAAGCCAACCATTTGACAACAACATCCAACAACAGCAGCACCAGCAGTTATTCCATCAAGATTTAAAATAACTCCAATAGCCGCAGAACTAATTGGTAATGTTAATAATATACCCATTATTACAGAAACTAAAATACCCATAATAAAAGGTTGTTGTTCTGTAGCAAACATTATTATACTTCCAAGATAAGTCATAAATTTTGATATTGGAGGACTTAAAAGAAGTCCAACCATAGAACCACAAGCAATACTTACAAGTGGAGTTAATATAATATCAATTTTTGTTTTACCAGTAATAAGATGTCCAATTTCTATTCCAACTATAGCTGCAATAAATGCTCCTAAAGGTTCTCCAGGGCCTGCAAGAGTAATAACTCCAGCATCAGAAATAACACTTCCATCAAGTATTTTAGTTGCAAAACCACCAATCATTCCACATACTGATGCAGAAATTACTACAAGTGGCGTTTCTTTAAACTTATAAGCAACTCCAACACCTATTCCTGCACAGGTTATAGAAGCTGCAACCTTTCCTATAACAAATATAGTGCTTCCTATATTTCCATCTATAAGATTACCTATTTGTTGCAATATAGTACCTATTATAAGTGTGGAAAATAGCCCTAATGCCATTCCACTTAAACCATCAATAAAAATATGGTTTAAATATTGTTTTAAGTTTTTCATAGTTTACCCATCTCCCCATTTGTAACTTAACAGGTGTATATACACCTGTATTTCAAAGTAAGTTTAACATAATTTTGGTATAAAGGTCAAATAATTTTAAGTAAATTACAATCAATCATTATATTTTTGTATAAAGGTATTTGTGTAAAGATAAAAATTATTAGCTTAATTATGAGGGTAATAATATAAATTTTTGTTATTATTGAAAAAAGCAAATAATGAAGATATAATGTGAATCAAAAGAGAGTAAGAAAATGAATCTAAAATAAAATAAAAAAATAAAAGAAAAGAGATAAATATGGATAGGTATAACAAAATAACAAATAAAAATAAAAGAGAAATTGTTTTATTAAAAGCATTTCCTTGCATATGGGGAAAATGTAGCTTTTGTGATTATATTGATGATAATGGAGATAATGAAGAGGAAATAAACAAGCTAAACAAAGAAGTTTTAGATAATGTAACAGGTGAATTTAAAGCTCTTGAAGTTATTAATTCAGGTAGTTGTTTTGAAATTCCAAAAGAAACAATGCAGTACATAAAAAAGATAGTAGATGAAAAGAATATAAAATTATTATTTTTTGAAAGCCATTGGTGCTATAGAAACAGACTAGATGAAATTAGAAAGTTTTTTAATGTAGATGTTATATTTAAAATTGGAGTTGAAAGCTTTGATTATGATTTTAGAAATAACTTTTTAAATAAAAATGCTAAATTTAAAGAAGTAAAAGAAGTAGCAGAAAAGTTCCAATCAGTATGTTTGATGGTGGGAATAAAAGGTCAAACAAAAGAAATGATTAAAAAAGATATGGAAATAGTCTTAAAAAACTTTAAATATGCAACAATTAATATTTTTGTTGAAAATACAACATCTATTAAAAGAGATGAAGAGCTAATTAAATGGTTTAGAAAAGAATATAGTTATTTAGATAGTTACGATACAATTGAAGTCTTATATCACAACACAGATTTTGGAGTAGGGGATTAAAAAATATTTATTATAGCTTTAAATTTAAATATTATTTTAGGTAATATCCTTATGATTATTTCAATAGAATAAAATTAAATGCCAAGATGTAAACTTATAGTAAGAGTGATATATTTGGAGGAAACCATGTCATCAGATATTCAAGAAATAAGTAATTTAAAAGAAGTCTTGTGCAGAAAAAAAGTTGCAGAAATAAGAAAAAAATACTATAAGGCTGAAAAGAAGGTTTGTAAGAAAATAATAAAAAACAATGATGGTGATTATGAATTTTTAATAAAAAGTAGTTTTGTAGAATTTAGAAAAAGATATTTCAGCAATTTGTATAATGTTATTAGTAGTTTAGTAAGTGATTCTATGGGAAGTATAGAAGGGCAAATGAGAGAATATATTCTTGAAAAAGAAAGAAATAGAAGCTTTGAAGTTATATCATTAATAAAGAGCATTTTAGATAGAAATAATATAATATGGGCATTGCACAAGGAATATTTAGATTGCAGGAAAGAATGTAGCTGTCCAGAGGTTATTACAATTGTTATAGGTCAGCAATATCAAAACTTAGCATTAAATATTTTTAATACTTTAGGAGCCGTTGAAGATGGACATGTCTTTGTAATTAATAATGTAAAGTTTAGGATAGCTTTTAGCTTCATGCTTGAAAATACTATATATAACTTAACAAATAATAATATAAGATATTGCATATTAGAAGATGAGTCATTGCCAATATTAACTCCATAGGTATATTACCTCTAGTTTTGAAAAAATACATATAAACTAGAGGTAAATTTAATTAAATGTATAATTTTTATACATATATTATGGAGATTAATTAAATTTTTAAAGCCCTGTGGAAAAATAAAAAATATATGGTATAATAAAAACATAGCAAGAAAACGTATACAATAATATGAAAATTAAGGGGGAGAGAGTTATGGGGAAAGATTCAAAGGTTGTTGAAATTAATAGTAAAGTAAAAGAGGGAAATGAAGAGGTAAAAGAAGTTAATAAAGAGGAAGTTCTTAAAGAATACGAAGATACATTAGGATATTAAAAAATTATAAAAGCTTATAGGGTAAAGCTTTTTTGATTTGTTAGGGTAAAATTTTAGCTATGGTAATAAAAGTTAAATAAGATATTAGATAGGACAAACTAT
>CAOJUX010000055.1 GCA_948444795.1 uncultured Erysipelotrichaceae bacterium
TTCAATATTAGGTACTAAATCTCTTCTGATTTCAACTGTTTCTATTTCGTTATCTTCTATGTCTTTTACTGTTAAATATAAATAATTATGTTTATTACCTTCATTTATATTTAAAACACTTAGCGTTTTGGTAACAGTATGATGTCTTCTTTCTTCATCGTGATGATAGTAGTATTTGTTTCCTTTTATTTTATTTATGTCTTGTTCATTTACATATACGTTTTTAATAACTCTAAAATCATAAGTATATATTTTTTTGTCTTTTAAATTTTCTACTAAATAATTTAAAATCTGTTTATTCCATTTGAATCTTTTAACATCACTATATAAACAATAGCCAGTTCCACAATTTTCTAATTCTATCTCTAAATTTATATCATTAATATCAGGATAACTATATTCTATTTTTATAGTATCTTTTAAATTATTATCTATTATTATATTATCATAATAATAAATTGGCATATTACTACTTTTGATAGGGATTTCCTTAGTTATCGTTTTCATTTCTTTATATGAACTATCATATATTATTTCCGTATTACTTATTTCTATAGCACTCATAGTAAGGCCAATACCTAACAATATAATACAAGATATTAAGCTAGCAAAAACACGATAGGCTTTTATCTTTTTATTAAATATAAAGTTTATTAAAAGTTCTAATATAAATGCTCCACCCATAAAGAAAGCGATTAATAATATTAATATTCCTATGTATGTAACTCCTCTACATATTAAATATATTGCAAATCCTAAAGCGATAGATATTCCTATTTGATATCCTATTACTCCTATTATAAAGATAATTGCAAAGAATTTTAATATTAATATACATATATCTGTTAAAGTGTCTACAAATGTACGTTCTTTTATTACTACTTTGTTTACTTTCTTAGTTTCATAACTTTTAGTTTCTTTGGTTTCATCTACAATATCTTTTTTCTTACTCTTTGTTTCTTTCTCTTCTTTATTACTCTTTTTATTTTTTTCTTTTTTGTAATCGTCTTCTACTTCTTCAACTATTTTAATACTCATATTTTTAAAATATCTTTTTTCAAAAGTTTTAAAGAAAAATATAATGGCTACAATAATATAACTAAATTCTATTATTATCCACCATATACTTCCTAAGATATTTCCAATTGGTCCATGTAGTTCATAGAATATGCTCTCTCCTAAATTTCTGATAAGAGCGAATGGTATCTTTAATAACCATATAGCTAGTAAAAGTATTATTACTTCTATTAATATTCTTATTATATCTTTAGCACTCTTGTTATCAAGTGAACTCATAAAATTATCAATGGCATTGCAAAATTTATTGATTATACTATTGAAGTTGTCACTTTTTGGTTCTTTTACTTTATAGGCTGCTAGTAAATCACTTACTATTTCGTCAATATTGCCTAATTCTTTTATTGCTTCACTCTCACTTAAGCCAACATTTACTTTTTCTTCAATATATCCTTCGTACTCACTGATTATATCTTCTATTTCACTATCTTCTAGAATACTTAATCTTTTTCTTAATGTTTTTAGGAATTCTTCTTTACTCATTTTTTGCTCCCTCTTTCTAAAAATTTGTTTACTTCTTTCGAAAACTTTTTCCATTCCTCTAATGCATTATCTTTATATAGTTTTCCACTTGCTGTTATATGATAATATTTTCTGATAGGACCTTCGGTAGAAACTTTGGTGTAACTCTCAAAATATTTTTCGTTTGTTAAACGTTTTAAAATTGGATATATCGTTCCTTCATTAACATCCACTATTTTACTTACTGCTTCTACTAATTCATAACCATACATATCTTGTTTTTCAACCATGACTAGTATTAGTAATTCTAAAACGCCTTTTTTATATTGTGTATTCGTAATATCCCCTCCTACTTGCTATTATTTTATCTCTAGTACTTGGCTTTGTCAAGTACTAAATATTACATATTATTTATATTTATGCTTTTTTATGCTAAAATATGAATATATGGGTTGATGAAAATGAAAGTAAAAAACTATTTTATTATTTTAACTATTTTATTTATTTTGCTCTTTTATAATTTATTTGCTTATAAATTTGCTAATAACAGAATTGAAGAACAAACTAAATATGCGATAACTAATTATTTTAAAAGTTTAAGTATTAATAATTTAGATTATGAATATATTAAAGCTACTTTAAATGAGAATGCTACTATAAGTGTGTTTATTAAATCTAATAATAAATATTATAGATTTATATTCGAAAATAATGGTGGTTATAAATTATTAAATGTTGATACTAATATTCCTATTTACATAAAATAAAGGCTTGTATTTCTACAAACCTTTTTATTGTTTTACTGGTAAATTCTTAGAGAATTCTTTATATATTTTAACTATTCTTATTAATATTTCTTTATTATCTATCGTAAGTTCATTTGAAGCGATTAATGTTGCTAAACCATTGGCATATATCCAAACATTCATAAATAAATTCTTGGCATTATCAAAACTTAAACTATGTTTATTAACTAAATTAATTATCGTTGATTGATTCCATTTTTCATTTAAAACATCATCTACACTTTGCCATTTTAAATTATTAGATAAAAACATAGAACGGAAATAGTTTTTGTGCATTTGGGCAAATTCAATGTATGCCACACATACTGTTATTAAAGCATTTTTATTATCTACTCGTTTCATAATAAATTCATCATACTCTTTTTTTATTATTTCATTTGCATCTTTTTTTAAATCTTCTAAACTATTATATAAACGATATATTGGTTTAGTTGATATGCCAGCTTCTTTAGCTAAATTTCTTGCATTTATACTCTCTGCACCATTTTTTTCAATCATATTCATTGCAACTTTTAATAGTTCTTCTTTAGTTATTATACTTTTTCCAGCCATTTTTTTCACTTCCTTTATCTATTAGGTAACTTATGTTATCATTATATCATATTCCCATTTTTTGTCAAATATTTTACTATTAGTAATAATAAAAAAATGTTAATAATCTTTTATTTACTAACATTTAATTCTTTTTAATTTTTATTGTAAATTGATAACAATCATTTAAATCCGTTTCTTCTAATGATATATTAAACCCTTTCATACTTAAGGTATCTTTGGCATCACGGATTTCATTTATTGCAGTTTTTAAATCTATTCCCATTTTCTCTTCAACCTTGTTGTGATATGCTGGGTCTAATGTATCAATAAGATTAACTGGGTCAAAGTTATCGTCATTTAAATTTATTTCTGGTTTAATATCTATTACTGGATTTGTCCCAAAATTAGAATTGAAGTTTAATGCTGCCTCTTCATTTGATGTTAATTCTTGTTTTGGTTCTGTTACGTCAATATTAATTACTGGTTCGTTTTTTATAGGATTATTTTCTACTTTTGGCATTACCATTTCAGGCATAGGCTCTGGCTTATTGAAATTTTCATTTATTTTAGGCATGTCTAAATTTATAGCTGGGGCTTGTAAATTTATTTCTTCCATATTCATATTTACTTTTTCATTTTCTAAAAAGTTAAAGAAATTACCTTTTGATTCATTTGTAGCTTGCTCAACTGGAATAACTTCAGGATTAAACATTCTTTCTCTTTCAATTTCCTGAAGCTTTTTAGCGATGTCACTATCTTCATTTATTTTTGGTAACTCTGTTGCTTCTTTTCTAATCGCTTCAATATCTAATGATCTTACTAATGGTATATCTGTATCATCATCTTCATTATCTGACGAATTATCACTCATTTGTGATTTAAGAGCATCATCTAATTGTCTTACTGTTAAACGTTCAGCGATGATTTTTTGTAACCACTTTTTTTGGTCTTCTGGATTTGATAATACTAATAATGACCTAGCATGTCTTTCACTGATTTGATTGTTTAATAAAGCTTGTTGCACTTCTTCATCTAAATTTAATAGTCTTAGTTTATTTGCAATAGCACTTTGGGATATGCCCATCTTTTTAGCAAGTTCACTTTGGGTTAAATATCCTTTATCTAATAAGTTTTTGTAACTTCTCGCTTCTTCAATAGGAGTTAGATTTCTTCTTTGAACATTTTCAACTATTGCTACTTCAGCGCTTTGGTTATCATCAATGTTAGATACGATAGCCGGAACTGTACTTAAACCTGCCATTGTAGCGGCTTTATATCTTCTTTCTCCAGCGATTATTTCATACTTATCATTTACACGACGTAATACTAATGGTTGAATAATGCCATGTTGTTTAATAGAAGATGCTAGTTCCTCTAATCCACGGTCATCAAAAGTTAATCGTGGTTGAAAACGATTGGGAATTATGTCCTCAATAGGTACTTGTAGTACTCTTTCCTCTAAATTCATTATAATCAGCCCCTATTTTTACTTATACTTTATTGTAGCATTTTTTGTTAGGTTTTGCAATTCTTAATATAGTTTTTAATTTAAAAAGTAATCTTTTAATGATTACTTTAAACTGCTAAATAGATTTGTTTCTTTTAAACTTGGATAATAGGTATATATCTCTTCTTCTAAATATAAGGCTTTTTTATAAATATTAGGATAGTTTTTTATAATGCTATTTTCATTGCAAGAACATATATTTTCAAATATTCTCGCTCTATCTTCAGTAGAATAAGTATGCGAATATTTATCTATAAAATATATATTTTCTTTGTTTTCTTCATTAATTGTATAATTATATATATATTCTTTTGTATAAGAATTATTATAACTAAAATCTTTGGGATTATATTTATTCCATTCATTAAAAATGTCTTTGCTTTTTTTATTTAAAGCAAATTCTGTATTATGGATTAACTCGTGGCATAATAATTCACTAATGTTTGGTTGATTTAGGTCTATTACAATCATAAATTTATAATTATTTAAAAGAGAATAAGCAGCTGGATTGGATATTTGATTTTCTAAATTGCTTGGAGTTAATTTGGAAGTTAAATATATATGTAGTCCTTCATATTTTTCAAAATAAAAACTATCAAAAAAATCTTTATTATATTTTTGTAAAATACTTTCTATTTCTGTTAAACCTTTTTCAATCTTTAAATTATTTGTTTCAACTTCAGCATTAAAATCAGGATATTTAATATCTGTCTCTTTTTTTATATGAATATTTATATTATAATCACTTTTTAATTTATTTATCGTATTAGTTAGTTTTTCTTCTTCTTTCTGTTTTTCTTCAGCAATATTTATTTCTTCGTATTTAATATTTTTTAAATCTATTAGATATATATTTCCTGTATTTTCTCCTATTTCAAAATACAAATAATCTTTGTATAAACTTATATTGCTTAAATTATTATCTTTGGTTATATCTAAAGATATTTTTTTTAATATACTTTTATTTAAATCTAATATGCTTATTTCATTATCAACTATGTTAAAGTAATATAATGTATTATCTTTTAAATAACTTGTAAAATAGTATTCTGTTTCTAAATAATTAGAGAATTCTTGCTCTTTATTTTCTTTTAAATTAATAACTTTATATGTATTCTTATCATAAAAATAAAATCCATTTTCATATTTATAGCTGTTTTTACTTATAATTTCTTTATATTCATTTTTACTAATATCATATATATAATGAATGTTTTTATCGATATTAAATAATAATAAATAACTATTATTTTTACTGGTGTAATAGTCTTCTATAAATGTTTCATTTAATTCTTCAGGCAAACTCCTAAATAACTTCTCTTTATCTTTTTGATTCAAATATAATTTATTATCTATATATTTTAAAAATGTATCTTTATACTTAATTATCTTAGGATAGTTGTCACTATTGTTTAAACTTGTTTCATAAAGTTTTTCATATTCATAACTATATATTTCTTTCTTATCTTCATTAGTACATTCAATGTAGTCATTTACTAAAGTACAATCCGAATTATTACTAAAGCTCTTTATTTTTGAACTTTTCTCTTTGTTTATATCTCTTTTATATAATTGATAGCTATTTTCTTTTTTTAATAAATAATATATTTCTTTATCTTTTATATAGTATCCACTTAATTCTTCTTCTCTTTCATTTAATTTGTAAACATATAAAAAATTCTCAATCTTGTTACCTTTTAATATTCCTTCTTTTTCAACACTAAAGCTTAAAAAATAAAGACACAAAAAAAGTGCAATCATACTAAGTAATAAAGCTAGATTTCTTTTCATACTATCCCTCTATTATAAATATAATAACACACTCTTAGTTTTATGTCTAATTTTATTTTA
>CAOJUX010000056.1 GCA_948444795.1 uncultured Erysipelotrichaceae bacterium
TTTAATTTTAGATTTGTTAATTTTAATTGTCAATTATATTTAATTTTAAATAAATTTAATACATTTAAAAATACTTTTCATTTTTTCATCTTATATATGTAAATACACTCTCTTCTCTATATTTGTAAATTTTTACAAATATAGAGAGATAATCAAAAGATGTTTTTATATTTTTTTACAATTTTTTATTTTAAACGAATTTTAATATAATTACTTTTTATATATTTAATAAAGTTTACGTTTACGTTTGCAAAACTTCTTTCTTTTTAAAAAGAAGGATGGAATGCAATGAGTAAAGATTTAATTTTTAAAATTAGGAATATACAAAATAATAAGAATAGCAAAGATATACTAGAAATCTTAAATACTTATGAAGATAAACAATTGTTATCCTATTTATCTAAATCTTTAAAAAATGAATATATAAGGTTATCAAAGAAAAATGATAAGCAAAAAAATAATGAATATTACAATTGTGAAGATAAAGAATTAGGATTTAATCTTATAGAAAGTAATATAGAAACTTTAGATATTATTGATACCTTAAACGATTATGAAAAGAATATAATAAAACTAATTATAATTAACGGCTATAGTCCCGCAGAAATTGCTAAAAAAATGGGGAAATCAAGGCAGGCAATAAATCAAGCAAAAATTAGAGCATTAAATAAGTTAAAAAATTTTATCTAACTTAATAAAAATAGGATTCAAATTTTGAATCCTATTTTTGTTTCTTCTTATCACTCTTAACTTTAGAAAGCATATTTATAAATTCAATTTTTGCTTCCTCATTTTCAAATACATAATTAGGTATAATTAAAGTAAAATTAGGAAGTTTTTCATCCCTTCTAAATATAAATATATTATCATCATTTTGTATAATCTTTGTTATATCTTTAAACTTAAAATTGCATGGTGGCATCTTACTAAATTGATTATACTTAATTTCTTCTTTATCTTCCTCAATTAAAACTTCTTTTTTATCCGATAAATTAAAAATCTTTGAGAACACTTTAACAAGTTTTTTATTTATTAAGAAAAAAACGTTGGAATAAATATAAATAAAATCGATAAAACAATCATATAAGAAAAAAGTATTAGTAATTCTTTGGTTGTTAAGAAATATCTACTCCAAAAATATAAAGCAAATATGGCAATTGGGGCACATACGTATAAAAAAATATATTTTCTTCTTTCTGTTGCTAAAAGATTAAACTTTAGCAATTCGTCATACTCTTTAGAAGTATTTGTATAACTTAATTTCATAATTTATCTCCCCCATATAAATATACTTATCATTTTTTATAGTACCTTTTATATCACTAAATAAAAATAAATAGTAATAACATTTCTACACATCTTAATAAAGATGATATTAACTAGAATAGGATTCAAATTTTGAATTCTATTTTTGTTTCTTCTTATCACCATTACCTTTAGAAAGCATATTTATAAATTCAATTCTTTCTTTTTCATCTTCAAATACATAATTAGGTATAATTAAAGTAAAATTAGAAGCTTGCATATCCTTCCTAAATATAAATATATTATCTTCATTTTGTACAATTCTTTTAATATCCTTAAACTTAAAATTACATAGTGGCATTTTACCAAATTGATTATAAATAATTTCTTCTTTATCTTTGTCAATTAAAACTTCTTTTTTATCTGATAACTTAAATAACTTTCCTAATCTTTTAAAGACTTTTCTATTTATTAAGAAAAAAATCTTTGGAGCAAGTATGCCTAAAATTGATAAAACAATCATATAAGAAAAAAGTATTAATACTTTTTTGCTTGTTAAGAAATATTTGCTCCAAAAATATAAAACAAATATTGCAATTGGAGCACATACGTATAAAAAAATATATTTTCTTTTTTCTGTTGTTAAAAGATTAAACTTTAGTAATTCATCATACTCTTTAGAAGTATTTGTATAACTTAATTTCATAATTTATCTCCCCCATACAAATATCATTATAATTTTATTTAAACATATTTTTTACAATAATTATAATATTAAATATTTCCAATGATCTATTTTAATCAATTTGTAATAATCTCAATATATTAAGTTTATATATGTTTACTTTTATTTATTAAGGGTAATTTAAATTTTCACTTTTAAATGCACTATTTGGCATAA
Source organism: uncultured Erysipelotrichaceae bacterium (assembly GCA_948444795.1). Lineage (GTDB taxonomy): Bacteria > Bacillota_I > Bacilli_A > RF39 > UBA660 > MGBC108787. Next base: position 2,147 of record CAOJUX010000056.1, read on the forward strand.
TTAAAGCTAATATAGATACTAATCTATATTTTATAAAAATATAAATATACTTATCATTTTTTATAAGACCTTTTATATCACTAAATAAAAATAAATAGTAATAACATTTCTACACATCTTAATAAAGATGATATTAACTAGAATAGGATTCAAATTTTGAATTCTATTTTTGTTTCTTCTTATCACCATTACCTTTAGAAAGCATATTTATAAATTCAATTCTTTCTTTTTCATCTTCAAATACATAATTAGGTATAATTAAAGTAAAATTAGGAATTGTTTCATCTTTTCTAAATATAAATATACTATTTTCACCTTGTATAATCTTTTTTATATCTTTAAACTTAAAATTGCAAGGTGGTAGTTTACCAAATTGAATATAAATAATTTCTTCTTTCTCTTCATCAATTAAAACTTCTTTTTTATCAGATAAATTAAAAATCTTTGAGAACACTTTAACAAGTTTTTTATTTACTAAGAAAAAAAACGTTGGAATAAATATAAATAAAATCGATAAAACAATCATATAAGAAAAAAGTATTAGTAATTCTTTGGTTGTTAAGAAATATCTACTCCAAAAATATAAAGCAAATATGGCAATTGGGGCACATACGTATAAAAAAATATATTTTCTTCTTTCTGTTGCTAAAAGATTAAACTTTAGCAATTCGTCATACTCTTTAGAAGTATTTGTATAGCTTAATTTCATAATTTTTCTCCATAAATACAATTATAATTCTATTTAAACATACTTTTTAAAATAATAAAATATATTATAATTATAAATAAGAAAAGAGGATTACTTTAACTAATCCTCTTTTTTTAATTAAGCAATTGCCCAAATTATAAATTTTAATACAGACTGAACTATTTTATAACCACCAGCTATTTCTGCAACTCCTAAATAATATGATGCTACTATCAAAGCAGTAAATGCTATTGAAGCACCTAAGTCAAATACTTTTGAATAATCTATATTTGATCCAGCTGGTACATCTGATAATTTCATTCCAACTGGCGTAGTTAATACTGCTTGTGGTCTAAGCCCCGGTCTCTTAAACAAGCTAGGAGTTACTGTAATAATAACTCTTTGGTAAAGAGTTGAAGCTAATTTTAAATTTGAATATGTTTTTGAGGTTACAGAGCCTTCAAGAATAATCATTAAGGTTCCATCATTTTCTAAAGCAATATAATATTTTATAATATCATTTATATTACGAGCTGCTACTAATTTAGAAATTGATGAAGCTATCATTCCTTTAGTAAGAGAATGCTCAACACCAGCTGTATTTAAACTATTGAATAAGTTTGTTGCAATAGTGTCTTTAGAATAAGCTATGTTTATAAAATTATTTGGACTATTTCCTAATTTGTTTGTAAATGAAGCTTCAAATTGTACCCTTACTATTGGATCAAAATTTATTATTTGTGGTGGCGTTTTTGTATTAAAAGCTTCAATTTCTAAATTAGCCCCTTCAAATAATCCAATTTTATTGACTTCTTTAATTATTTCATTTATTGGTGATGAATTAAAAATAAACTTCCAAGTTGTAGGCCCAACAATTCCATCAGCAGTAATTCCAAATGCCATTTGTAACTTTATTACTGCATTTTTTGTATCATTTCCATAATAACCGTCAGGAGTTCCACAATTAAATCCTAAAGAATTTAATTTATTTTGAACAGCTCTAACATCCTCACCATACATTAAAGGCGATGTAACTTCTAAATCTCTACTATATTCAGAGCTAGTATTACCATTAGATGATCCACCTGTAGAACCATCTATAGAAGTATTAGCAATTTGATTTGCTATTACAGAAGCAAATTCATCTTCTCTAGTTTTTAATTTATTTGCATCACCAGAATTATTAATAAATGCAGTTTCTATAAGAATAGATGGCATATTAGATAATCTTAAAACTGCAAAATTTGCTTCTTTATGACCTCTATTAGTAAGTCCTAACCTGTTTGCTAATGCTGATGCCATGTTCTTTGATAATAATTTTGTTGATGAATTAGCAGTTGGATGTGTATAACATTCAGTTCCATTAGCTGAAGAAGCAGTTGCTGAATTACAATGTATAGATACAAAAAGGTCAGCACCCCAAGCGTTAGCCTGTGCAGATCTATCTGATAAAGATACTGCTATATCTGTACTTCTACTAAATCTAACTTCAAATCCTTTTGAAACTAATATATTTCCAATCTTTTTAGATATTGATAATACAACATTTTTTTCATCTAATCCATTTCCAGATGCTCCGGGGTCACTTCCACCATGACCTGGATCAATAAATATTTTCTTCATATTACTTGTTACTCCATTTCCCCCTGAGCTTGAAGTACTAAATAAAGTATTCCATGTTGTAGGGCCTACTTCTCCATCAACATCAAGTCCCCTTGCAGATTGAAAATTCATAACAGCAATTCTAGTGGCTTCACCATAATAACCATCAGCTATGCCCACATTATAACCTAAAGAATTTAGTTTGTTTTGAACATTTATAATATCTTCACCATACATTAAAGGTGCTGTAAGCTTTAATATTCTATTATATCCACTACCACCAGAAGTAGATGTATTAAATAAAATATTCCAAGTATTAGGCCCCACTTCTCCATCAGCGCTAAGTCCCTTAGCTAATTGAAAGTTAATAACTGCTTCTCTAATCATATTGCCAAAGTAACCATCAGCAGTACCTGCAACATAACCTAAAGAGTTTAATTTATTTTGAACTGCTCTAACATCTTCTCCATACATCAAAGGTGAAGTAAGTTTTAGTATTCTACTATAACTATTTCCACCAGATACACTATCAAATAATACATCCCAAGTAGTAGGTCCAACTTGACCATCAGCAGTTAATCCATGTTTTGTTTGAAATGAAATAATAGCATTATATGTAGCCTCTCCAGCTAATCCATCAACAACTCCAACATTATATCCTTTTTTATTTAATTGAGATTGAATTGTAGATATTTCATTTCTTAATGTATCCCAAGTAAAATCACCTACTATTCCATCACTAACTAATCCATACTTTGTTTGAAATTTTGTTACAGCAATTCGTGTTCCTTCTCCAAACTCTCCATCAAATCCATTTGGTGAACAACATAAAATATGTAAGCCATATTGAAGATATTTAACATTATCTCCTATATCCCCTAATTGTAATAACATAATAACTTCTCCTTTTCATTAACGTAATATTTTAAAAGTTAATCCCTTATTAATTTAAATTCTCTTAATTGACTAGTCATATATTTAAAAGAAAACCATAGTTGATTTGTAAACACCTAAAATATTTTTTTATTAAAATAATTTAAGCATTATCCTTGTGTAATCCATTTTTTATATCTTCTAAATCATCTTTTATTGTTAAAAGAATTTCATTTACCTGTTGAATTATTTTTTGATAATTTTCTTCTCTAATTTGATTTTGTTTTAAAGTATAAAATAGAAGATATACAAATAATAAAGTGAAAATTCCCTCTGTTGTTAAAATTTTAAATAATTCAGTATCCACTTAAATCATTCCCCCTTCATAATATATAAAGTAAATAATATTCAAAAAGTAAACTTTATAATTTTATATATAATAATTTAGAAATAATCTTATAAAAATAAAAAAATATCCAGACTTGCTTAATTAACAAATCCGGATATTCTCCTGAAATTAATTATTTAAAATGAAAATATTTATTCAATTACTTCCTTATTCCCACACTATTCTTATTATTAAGTTTTCTTCTTCTATTTTTGCATCTATAAAGTATCCTAATCTTTCTACTAATATCTTTGTTATATATAATCCTAATCCAGTATTTTTATCGCTCCTAGAATTACCTACAGTATAAAATCTATCAAATAATTTATCTAAATTTTCTTCTGTTACTTCTGT
>CAOJUX010000057.1 GCA_948444795.1 uncultured Erysipelotrichaceae bacterium
AAATATAGGCAGAAACCGTTCTAAATTTTGTGTCTAAAAACTTGACATCAATCCAATTCGAAATTAGAAAGAGTTTTAAGACATTCTATACACCTTATTGTTAACTAATGAAGCATTTAATTTCAGAAATTTAAGAAAACTTATTTTAGATTTGGAATATAGAAATGATTTAATAAAGCAAGTAAAATATAATTTACCTATTAGTGTAATAGATTTCTTTTTATCGGATTTTAATGATTTAAAAACTAAATCTTATGGTGAAGCAATATCACCTATTATAAGTTTTATAGATGAAATGGAAATGATACCTGTATTTAATTCAGAGCAAAATAACAAAGACTTAAAAAAGACAATTCATGATAATTTTTTAACTTTATTTTCTTTAGATAGAACAAAACTTGGTGATAAAGTAACTAAAACAATAGCTGGATTACTAATGCAACAACTACTAACAATAATCCAAAAACAAGAAATAGATAAACATATTATATTTATTATTGACGAAGTTGCTGTTATTGAAAATCCTATTTTAGCAAGATTTCTATCAGAAGCTAGAAAATATAATCTATCATTAATTTTAGCAGGACAATATTTTAATCAAATATCAAATAAATTAAAAGACTCTATATTTGCTAATGTAATAAATTACTTTATCTTTAGAGTATCAAAACTAGATGCCAATGTATTAGTTGATAACTTCAATATGAAAATACCCTTAGATGATTCTAGAGACAGAAAGATTAAATTATTAACTGAACTTAATAATAGAGAGTGTATCGTTAGAATAAACTCTAATGGTATATTATTGCCAGCATTTAAAGGGGTTACTTTAGATTATACAAGCATTCCTAGAATTAAAAAAATAAATATTAATGAAAATAGTAACAAGAGCCAAAACAATAATCAAAATAAATTAAAAACTAATTTTAGTTTAAATAGTAATGTAAGTTTAAAAGATATATTAATATCTAATTCAACAAGCAAGAAAGGAATTTTAAAAGATGAATGATAATAAAGTATTAGAAATTGTTAATAAAATTTTTAAAAGTGTATTTAATAAAAATAATAGCTATTCTTTAGATGAACTATTAGAAAAATTTGCATTTGATATTAAGCTTCCCAAACCAGTAAATGACTCAACTACAAATGAAATCACTTGGGCTGATTCAATTAATAGTGGAAGATTTATCACAAACAAGAACATGGAAAAAAGAGATAAAACAACAGGATGGATGCTTCCTAAAAAAGAAATAAATAACCTCCAAGAACTAATTGATATATGGAATACTATTAATTTAACTACAACTGAAAGGGTTTATGATTCCATTAATGTTGCAAAAAGTGATACAATTTATAGATGTGAAAACGTATATAGAAGTACTGATTGTAGTGATTCTAAAAATATGGTTTATTGCGATTCTTGTGGAAACAGTGAGTTTTTACTTGCATGTGGGAGGTCTGGGACTTGCAACTTCTGTATAAGATGTGATGATTCTAAAGATTGTAGTAATAGTTATAATGTTATTTGTTCAAATAAAGTAAGTAATTCTCTTTTTATTCAAGATTGTTTCGATTTATACGAGTGTATGTTTTGTTCTCATATAGCATCAAAAAGATTTTGTATAGCAAATATGCAATTTGAAGAACAGGAATATTATGAAATAAAAAATTTGATTATAGAATGGATATTAAATCCCTAAAAAATATTGTATTCTTATTATACATTTAATTTTTAAATTTATCTTTTAAACCATCTTCCATATTAATATTTGTAGGAATAACTATATCAGCTCCAATTTTATGAGTAATTAAGTTTGCTATTATTCTCATTGCTCTTGAACCATCAAACCAAGCTGGATTATTACTTCTATCTCTTATAGCATCTAATGAACTAATCATCATATCTCGGTCATATATATCAATTTTTTCTGTATAATAAAACTCCCTGCAACAAGCTACGAGATATCTTTCCGTGCAATGTTAGCAAAATTCAAATGTAACTGTTTATACTTCGTAACTTGTTTACATTGATCTTTGAAATAATCTTTTATCACCATTTCATTTTGGTTTTTTTCCTACTGTTGTTCAACAAATATTTACTCTGCTGTTATGCTTTTTATTATTTTAACGTATTTGATAAATCATTTTTATTTCTTATATTGTACTTCAATTCTTGCAAGTAATTCTTTACCATCAAATGGCTTTGTTATAAATCATTAGCACCAGATAGTAAACAATTTACTTTATCATCACTAAGATACTTTCGCTGAAATCACTATTATTGGAATATTATCTACTTTTTTTATAATTTCCTCACCATTCAAACCAAGCAACATTAAATCATATTTTTTTTCTAATAATAATAATAAAGCTTCTGTTCCAGAATAAGCATTATAGGAATTATAACCATTATTTTTTAATATAATCATCTATAATATTACGAATACTTGCATCATCTTCAATAATTAAGATTTTTTTCATATTATATCGTCACCTATACTGTTTTAATTCAATAGTCAAAATAATTATATCTTTTTATAATCAATATTTTATATAAATGTTGTAACATATCCATTATCTTTTTTCAATAATTTTTAAAATTTTATCAATGTTAATATAATTAAATATGAAAATAGAATAATGTTCTACTATATTTAAAACTATGATATAATATTAAAGAATAGGAAGTGTTATTAATGTTTCTAAATATTATATTGTTAGTTATAGGTTTTATTGCACTAATCAAAGGAGCAGATATTTTTGTTGATGGAGCATCTTCAACTGCTGAGAATTTTAAAGTTCCAAAAATGTTAATTGGTCTTACTATAGTTGCTTTTGGAACATCAGCTCCAGAATTTGCAGTTTCAATGAGTGCACTTGCATCAGGAAGTACTGATATGGTACTAGGCAATGTTATTGGTAGTAATATTTTAAATATACTATTAATACTAGGTGTTGCAGCAATTATTCACCCCATCGCCATCAAAGATAACACTATAAAAAAAGAATTACCTCTAACTTTATTAATATCTACATTACTAGCAGTATTATTTTTAGATATAAGTTTAGGCAATGGAACATTAAATCAAATAACTAGATCCGATGGAATTGTTATTATTCTCTTTTTTTTAGTATTCTTATATTATTTAATAACTATAGCAAAACAAAAAAAAGAATCAAATGAAGAACCTCCTAAATTTAAACTTGGAAAATCATTATTATTTGTTTTATTAGGTTTAATAGCAATCATTATAGGAAGCAATTTAGTTGTTGATAATGCATCAAGTATTGCTAAAGCTTTAGGAATTAGTGAGAGAGTTATATCATTAACAATTATTGCCTTTGGAACATCTTTACCAGAATTAGTTACTACAATCATTTCTGCTAAAAAGAAAGAACAAGACTTACTAGTTGGTAACATTATTGGAAGTAACATATTTAATATATGTGTAGTATTAGGTATTCCAGTTACAATATTTGGAGGTATTACTCCATCTAGTTTTCAAATAATAGATATAATAATGTTAATTGGATCAGCATTTTTATTATTTATATTTTCTGAAACTTCAAAAAAAATAACAAAACTTGAAGGCTTAATAATGATCATAACATTTATCTTTTACTACACATTAGTTTTTGTTATATAAAAAGATACATTCGTTTTATAAGAACGTATCTTTTTATAATTAATTAAACAAATCTTCATTATGTAAAGGTACAATATCTATAGCTGACTCCTCATAAGAATGAAACTTTTCTTAATTCTATAATAACATTTTTTATTTTCTCAACATTAATGTTCATCATTTATAACACCATTTATTAAATTTAAATCAGATGGAATAATCCACTTTACATTTGCTTTTTTAAACAAAACTAAAGGAATAATCGCACCACTTCTTGCTCCATCCATCCACTTAGGATTATTAGGCATTAAACTATATAATTCATCTATTGAAATATCATTAAATACTTTTTCTGTTCCTTTAATATAATCATCTAAGCTTATCATATACTTATGAACATTATCATTAAATAAAGTATTTGGAATAAGATTAAATCCTGTTAATAGTTCAAATCTTTCCTCTCCACCAGTAAATATTGCACAATCATAATCTTTATCCAGTTCAATATTTAATTTAGACAAAACAAATTCTTCCATCTCTTTAACTGAATTACCACTAAATTTATTATTAACTTTATCAAAATTATTCAATAAATCAGCAACTCCTAAATTTAAATTTTTAGTATCAATTATTTCATTACCTACAAAAGTTACTAATTCTGTAGTTTTTCCTCCCATATTAATTATTAAAACTTTTTTATCATTATAATTATTTTCTAAAGCTTTAGCTAAATAATAATTTTCTATACCATGACTAATAATATTAAAATATAAATCAAATTTATCATTAAATAACTTAACTAAATCTTGTTTTCTTTCATGTATCATATTTCTAAAAATACCTGTTGCAAAAATATTTGTATTATAATATTTTAAATCATATTTAGTCATCAATTCAGAAAAATAATCAGATAATTCTTTTAAATTAGCTTCACTTATACCTTTTTTTATATCAAAATCATTTTTAAAATAAATAGAATGCTCTTCTATAAGTTTTAATTCATCTACATAACTATAAACTTTTATTGTTGAAGAACCAAGATCAATATAATAATTCATATTACCACTTCCTATAAAACATTTTAACATAAAATTAAAATGCGTGGTATAATAAACTTCAATGGAGTAGGGCAACCGCATAAAAAAAGTCAAGAAAAATTTAAAATATAAGAAAAATACGA
>CAOJUX010000058.1 GCA_948444795.1 uncultured Erysipelotrichaceae bacterium
TCGTATTTTTCTTATATTTTAAATTTTTCTTGACTTTTTTTATGCGGTTGCCCTATAGAAAGAAGCTAAAGTATTGCAATAGCTTTTTTTTTATGTTATTATATCTTATAGAATAGTGAGGTATGTTTATGGCAAAGACAATATTACAGTTCCCTGACGGTAGAACTCAAGAAGTTCTAGTATTGTGTGCTTATAATAAAGATGGCAATGATGTTTTAATGTTTGATACAGAAACAAAAGATGGTCCTCATAAAGTTACTGGAGTAGCGATTAAAGACATAGAAAGCGGATTATATCAAAATGTTGTTGATCCTGATAAATGGCATGCTATTAAAGCAGATTTAGTTAATATTATTCATGATAAAATGGATGTTTCAAATTATCGTGTTGTTGAGCCTAAAGTTAATTGTAGTATTGATGCAAAAAGAGATTTAGGCTTAAGACAATCTAATTATGATGCAATAACTAATAATTATAATAAGTGGTTAGCTTCAATGCAAGTTGCTAATGAAGTTAATCAAGCAATGAAGGAGCAACCAAATAATAACTCTTCTGATTTAGTTTCAGTTATGGATATTGATTTGAATAATGTTACTCCTCAAACTACTTTAAATCAAATGCCACCTATTATGCCCCAAACACCAGGGACTATGAATCAAATACCAGATGTTGCTCCTGTAGTTCAAGATATGACTCAATTAGGTGCACAAAATCTAGCTTATCAACAACAGCCTCAAAATACATTACCAAACGATTTTGCTCAACATTTACAAACAGATTTAAATCCTGGGATTAATCAACAACCTATATATGATACTAATAATGTTGTACCATTTATTAATCCACTAGAAGATTTAGATGCAACCTTAAATGAAGATGTTGATGTATCAGTTAGTTCTGTAAGTGCAGGTTCTAATGATTTGGCTGAACAAATGAGACAAGTTCAAAATAATTATTTAGAAGAAATTAAAACTTTAAATGATAAATATATGAAAGAAATGCTTGAATTACTTGAAGAGGAAAAAAGAAATATAGAAGAAGCAAAAGCTAAAAATAGTCTTGCTCAAGATACCCTTGTTAAATATCAAAGTATGGTTGGACAACAGGGAACTATTCAACCTCAGATGGTTAATCCACAACCTGGTTTTGTTCAAAATCAAGGAGTAGCTTTAAATAGAGCAGTCTAGGCATATCGCTTAGGTTTTTTTCATATTATAAAGTATGAAAGATATTTTAAAGGAATATTATAAGTTAGATGATGATATAGAAGTTTTGGAAAGTAATTTAATAGCATCTTTTGTAAAAAAAAATAATAAATATTATTTTGTGCCTTTTAATAGATCTAAAGAAGAACTTAATGATCTATTAAATTTAAATAATGAGATTATATTAAAAAAACTTCCTACTAGTAAATTTGTGCCAAATAAAGATAATTCATATTTTACTTCTATTAATGATAAAGATTATGTATTACTTGAATTTATGATGAGCGATACTAAAGAGTATAATATTATTGATATGATTAATTTTGATAGAATGCTTGTTGTTAAAAATAGTAATAGTCTTTTATATCGAAATAACTGGGCGGCTTTGTGGAGTGAAAAAATGGATTATTTTGAATATCAAGTAAGGGAACTTGGCATTGATAAAGAGATTATTTTAAATAGTTTTAGTTATTATGAGGGTTTATGTGAAAATGCTATTGCTTATGTTAATAGTACTTTAAAAAAGTATAAGATTAGTATATATGAAAAGATAACGTTACAAAGAAAAAGAATTAATTATCCTAATATATTAGTTAATTACTTTAATCCTTTAAATTATGTTATAGATATTGAAGTAAGAGATGTAGCTTCTTATTTTAAATCAATGTTTTTTAATGATTATAATAATTTGTTTATTGAAATAAAAGCTTATTTAAAGAGAAAAAAATTAAGTATATTTGGTTATCAACTTTTATATGCACGTCTTTTATATCCTAATTATTATTTTGATATATATGAAAAAGTTATTGAAAATAAAGAATCTGAGGAAAAACTAATTCCAATAATTAATAAAGCAAAAGATTATGAGAAATTTTTAAAAGATATGTATAATATTCTTTCAGAATTTGCGCCAATTGAAAAAATAGATTGGATTGTAGATAAAAAGGAATCATAATCCAACATTTATAATTCCTTCTATTTCTGGTACTTCTGTTTTTAACATTTCTAATATATAATCTTTTAATGTTGAATCTTGATCTAAGCATTCAGCACAATGTCCAGACAGTTTTACAAATACAAATTTATCTTCATATTTTATAAATTCTATATCTCCACCATCCATATTTAAATAGGGACGCATATCTTCTATAAGCTCTTTAATTTTTTCTTCCATTAAAATCACCTATTAGTATTATAGCACAATTTATGTTATACTAAAATTATGTAGGAAGTGATGTTATGTACAAAGTAGGGGATATTATAGAAGTTGTTGTAACAGGTATTTCCGGTTATGGAATATTTGTAAATGTTGATAACGTTTATAATGGTTTAATTCACATATCTGAAATATCTGATTTGTTTGTCCGCGATATTAATGATTATGTAAAAAAAGATGAGCATATTTTGGCTGAGATTACTGATATTGATGAAAATTCTAAGCAGTTTAAATTGTCTATTAAAAATATTAATTATAGTTTAATACCTAAATATGGTAAAATTAGAGATACTAAAGATGGTTTTAAAGCTTTACAAATGAAATTGCCTATATGGATTAGAGAAAAAAATAAAGAGCTTAATGAAAAATAAGATTCTTAAATTCATTCATATATGATATTTTTTAAATTTTATAGTTTTTGTATTTTAGATATGCATATAATTCTGGGCAAACTTTTTTCAAATCGATTTTAGTATTTTGTAGGCAATAGTTAAATATATCTCTAAGATTTGAACTATTATTTTCTAAATAACAAATTCTTATTTTTTTAGCATCAACTATATGACCAGTTAAAGTATGCATATTCCATTTATCCATTATATCACTATCTAAATTTGAATATTTTTTAGAATAGCCACATATTTCTAAATACTTTTTAGCATATCCACCAGATTTTATTTCATCTTTATCATCATATCTAAAATCGACATTTTCTTCTAAATCTAATTTTAAAAGTATTCCACAATCTAACACTTTATCAAGCATTTTAAAAGCTCTTTTTTGCTGCAATTTACTTACTTTTAAAATATTAAAATAATTATCAGCAATTATGTTTGGAAACCGTTTATATCTTAAAAAGAATGCACCTAATTTATAAATGAATGGAATAACAGGAATATAATATAAGGCATTAATCCAACAATCAAATAAAATTAATAGATTATCTAATCCTTCAATAAAAAATACTTTTTTTGTTTTTTCTATGTTTTTAGCGTGATTACCTATATTTGGTACTAAACCATTAAACTTAATTGATTCTAAATTTTTTTTATTTGTAAAATGAAAATAATTTGAATTTAAATCTTTTTTATTTAATAAATAATGTTGCATTATTTTCTCCTTTATTAAATTAATTTTCTATTTTTTAAATATCCCCAAAGTACTGGGCAAATATTTTCAATATCTAAATTAGTTGTTTGAATTGCATAGTTCATAATATCCAACATTTTATTTGATTTTCTTATATAACAAATCTTGATTTTATTTGAATCAACCCCATGTTCTGAAAATGTATGTAAATTCCATTTATTCATTTTTGTAGATGATAAATCAGAATATTTTAAAGAATAACCCCCTTTTATTAAATATTCTTTATCGTAACCTTTTGCTTTAATTTATCAACATCGCTAAAACTAAAATCTTTTTCTTCTTTTATATCTATATTTAATAGAATATATCTTTTTAAAAAATAATCAAAGTATTTATAGGCAACAAATTTATGAAATTTATTAATTTTACACCATTTAAAGTATAGATTTATAATTGACTTTGAAAATTTATTTTTTCCTTTTATTTTTGTTCCTAAATTAAATACTCCGGGAATAAGAGGATATTTTCCACAAACATTAATCCAACAATCAAATAAAATTAGTAGGTTATCTAACCCTTCAACAAAAAATACTTTTTTAGTATCTTCAAGACATTGAGCGTGAAATGATATTTTAGGTAATAATCCATTTTTTTTAATTGAATTAATATTGCTTTCTTTAGTAAAATGAAAATAATTAGAAATTAAATCTTTTTTATCAATATAATAATAATCCATAAAACATCACCTAATAATTATCTTTTTTTCATAAATAATTATATCATTTTTCGTGTATTAAGTCATTAGCTTGCAATAAAATTAAATCCATAAGTTTATTATTATAAATATTATTTCTTTAATGTATATTGACCTGACAATATACAAGTGCGTTTTACTTTCATACTCAAAAAGTTCAAGTTTCCTATCAATCTGGTGCCCTAAGGAAGGACGCAATGTCATCAGTTTAAGGAACTATACGAAGAAATGTATAGTTTTTATTATGAAA
>CAOJUX010000059.1 GCA_948444795.1 uncultured Erysipelotrichaceae bacterium
TATTTTATTTTATCATGGAAAGATTTCTCATTTACACAAATTTATTTACAGACTCACTAGTTTATTTCTCTATTTCTTTAAAACTAGCACACTTGGCATTACTATTGTTATTATTTACAATAATTTTTGATAAGGTACATAAATCATTTTTATAAAATTTACAATTTTTTACTTTACAAACAATACATTGATTAAAATATGGATCTTTCATTTGTATCACCTAACTATATTATGTATAAAAAAAACTAATTTATCCAAAATATTAATAGGTGATTTAAAATGCGTAAAGATTTTTTATACTATTATAAAAAATATGATAATGAATATCAAAGTGATTTAGAAAAAATTAATAGGGAAGCATTTAATGAATATGGTTATAATTTTGATTCTAATAAACGTAAAACTATTAATAATGAGTCTCTTGCTTTTAAAACTTGTCATAAAAGAGTAAATACAAGTAAAGAAAAAAAGAATATTTAAAGAGATAGATAGAAAAAAATCTCTTTTTTTTGTATAATAATATTGAGGTGAATAATGAGTGTTAATTTTAACAGTAAATGCTGGTAGTTCATCCCTTAAATTTAATTTAATTGAACTTCCAGAAAGAAAAGAATATATAAGTGGGTATTTTGAAAAAATAGGTGATAATGGGAGTTTTTATAATATCAAAATAAATGATGAAAAAATTAAAAGAGAAGTAGATTTAAAAGACCATAGTGTAGCTATAAAATATTTAATAGAAGAACTATTAAATAATAAGATAATAAATTCTTTAGATGATATTGATGGTATAGGTCATCGTATTGTTCACGGCGGAGATAAATATAGTAATTCAGTTTTAATCACTGATGATGTTATAAAAGAAGTAGACTCTTTAAAAGAGCTAGCTCCTCTTCATAATCCAGCTAATATAATAGGAATAAAAGCTTTTAAAGAAGCCCTTCCAAATATCCCAATGGTAGGAGTTTTTGATACAGCATTTCATCATACAATGAAACCTAGTGAATATTTATATCCTGTACCATACTCTTGGTATAAAGATTATAAAATTAGAAAATATGGTTTTCATGGAACAAGTCATAAATATATAACAAAAATTATGAAAGAAAAACTTGGTAAAGAGAATATTAATATTATTAGTTGTCATATAGGTAGTGGAGGATCTATAACATGTATTAAAGATGGTAAAAGTATTGATACTTCAATGGGATTTTCTCCAAACTCTGGTATTATGATGGGAACAAGATGTGGTGATATTGATTATAGTATAATAAATTTTTATGAAAAACAAAGCGGAAAAACAAAACAAGAAATAGAAAATATGTTAAATAAACAAAGTGGTTTGATAGGTATAAGTGGTACTTCTAGTGATCATAGAGATATAGAACTTGAAATAGAAAAAGGAAATGAACAAGCCCTTCTTGCTGATAATATGTATGTAAATAAAATAGTAGATTATATAGCAAAATATTATGTTAAATTAGATGGTAATGTTGATGCCTTAGTATTCACTGCAGGTCTTGGAGAAAATGCTCGTGAATTCAGAAGTAATGTTATAAAAAAACTTCATTCTTTAGGATTTTATTTAAATGAAAAAGAAAATATGAAAATAGCTAGTTTTCTTAAAAATGCCCAAACTGAAGGAATAATATCTTCTGAAGAATCAAAAATACCTATTTATGTTATTCCAACTAATGAAGAATTAATGATTGCTCTTGATACTTATGAAATAATAAACTAGAAAGGCTTAAGAGAAGTGACTTCAATTAAAGAAAAAAATATATATCGTAAAATAAAAAAATATAGTACTATAGTTATTGCCAGACACGTTGGACCAGATCCTGATGCAATAGCAAGTCAAATAGCTTTAAGGGATTCTATCAAAAATACTTTTCCTAGTAAAAATGTGTATGCTATAGGAGCTAGTGTTTCTAGATTTAAAAAATTTGGTTCTCTAGATAAAATAAATAATGAATCTATAAATAATTGCTTATTAATTATTACTGATGTTCCAACCATGGAAAGAGTAGATGGAATAGAAGGTATAAAATACAAAGAAAGTATTAAAATAGATCATCATCCCTGTGATGAAAAGGTATGTGATATAGAACTCGTAGAAGAATCTTCAACTAGTGCTTGCCAAATAATTTCCCAGTTAATTATGAATACTCCTTTAAAACTAAATAAAGATATTGCTAGTAATTTATTTTTAGGAATAGTATCTGATAGTGATAGATTTTTAATTAAATATACAAATTTAAAAACGTTTAAAATTGTAGCAAATTTAATAGAAAAATCAGAAATAGATTTTACATCTTTATATGATAAATTATATGAACGTCCCATTAATGAAATTAAATTTCATGGATTTATTGCTCAAAATTTAGAAATTAGTAAAAATGGTTTGGCATCTATTTTGATAACCCCGGAAATATTAAAAGAATATAATGTCGATGCATCAACACCATCTAATATGATAAACGATTTTAATTATATTAAAGATATTTTGGTTTGGACCTTTATAACTTTAGATGAAAAAAATCAAATATTTAAAGTGAATATCAGAAGTAGGGGCCCTATTATAAATGATGTTGCAAATAGTTATAATGGCGGGGGACATAAATTTGCTAGTGGAGCTAGATGTAAAACCCAAGAAGAAGTAAATAATATGTTAAAAGATTTAGATAAGGTTTGTAAACTTTACAAGAAGTAAAAAAATATAATATAACGAAAATATATTATAAATTTATATGAATTATCTAGAAAAATTCATATTTTTTTTATATAAATAAATAATTTAAAATAAAATAATAAAATTTTAATATTCGACTTAAGTCTTTATTTTTGTTACAATTACAAAAAAGGAGAATTTTTAGTGAAAATAAAATCTTACAAAAAATTAAATGGCAATAAATATAAAATTATGATTGAAAATCATGAAGATATTATTCTATATGATGATATAATTCTAAAATATAATTTATTATTAATTAAAAATGTTAATGAAAAAGATTTAGATAAATATTTAAAAGAAAATAATGATCTGGCAAGTTATTATAAAGGAGTTAAATATTTAGCTAGTAAAAACAGATGTGAAAAAGAAATAAAAAATTATTTAAAAAGGAATGGATTTAATGACGAAAATATTAATGTTTCTATAAATAAATTAAAAGAAAAAGGCTATTTAAATGAAGATATTTATTTGAAATCATTTATAAATGATGAAATAAAATTGAACATGAGTGGTCCCAATAAAATTAAAATAAAACTAAATAATTTAGGATTTAATAATGATGTGATAGATGAATATTTAAAACAAATTGATTTAAATATCTGGCAAGAAATATTAGAAAAAATTATTTTAAGAAAAATCAAATCAAATCATAATAAAGGTATTAATAAAATAAAAGAAAAAATTATTTTTGAATGTATAAAAGAAGGATTTGATAAAGATGAGATACTTAATATATTAAGTAACATTAAAATACCAGATAATTATGAATATTTAGAAAAAGAGTCAAAAAAACTATATGAAAAGTTATCTCAAAAGTATAAAGGGTATGAATTAGAAATGAAGTTAAAATCTAAACTAATTAATAAAGGCTTTTTATATGATGATGTTAATAGGATTTTTAATGATTTAATAAACAAAGTATCATAAAAACAACTTTATTACTAATTGAATTATGAATAAATAAAGGTTATAATAAGAATATAATAAAGGAGGGATAAAATATGAGAAAATTTTTAAAAAACAATAAATTAAAATATATCCTCCTAACAATTATTATGTTAAATATATTAGTAATAACTGTATTTTATAAAGAAATTACTAATTTTAGTGCTCCCAAAATATTTAATAACTTAATAGGAGTTTTATCAAATGATAATGCTGATATAAGATTAGAAGTTTTAGTAGATGGTAAAAAACAAGATGAATTTCCTGATAAAAATAATTATAAATATGATGGATATTCTTGTACTAATGATGCGACTATTACTTGGTATGATGATATGTGGAGAGCTGAAATGAATCTATCTAAACCAGCAGTTTGCGTTCTAAAATTTATAAGTAATAATAATAATACTATAGAAAATAAAAATCAGAATGTTAATAATTCATGCAAAGTAATAGATGGTAAATATTACGATAACAATGGTTATATTGTAAGTGAATCAGAATTTAATAAAAGATGTATTACTAATCCAAAAACAGGGCGCTTTGTATCATATATATTTATATGCTTTGCAATTATTTTAGCAATAATAATTTTTAAAATTGTAAGGAAAAATAATAAAATATATAAAATATAACTTAATAAAATGATATTATCTAAAATGATAATATTTTTTTGTTATTTCTATTATTACTAATTGAATTATGAATAATAGTAGGTTATAATAGGAATATAGAAAATAGGAGGAGAAATAAAAATGAAAAGATATGAAAAAAATAAAAAACTAAAATACACCCTCCTAAGCTTAGCCCTAGTCCTAGTACTGGGGGGGGGG
>CAOJUX010000060.1 GCA_948444795.1 uncultured Erysipelotrichaceae bacterium
CCTATTGAAGATGAAATTAAAGGTTTAAAAAAGCTAGGATTTAACATAAATATCATTGTTACAAATAGAAATGGTAAAACTGCTAATAATTTAAATACAAATCTACTTGAAGCAGTTAAACTACGAAGTTCATTTTTTAAATTTTTCTTTTGGAAAATAGATTTTTCAATTAAAGAGAAAACTTTAACAATATCTCCTCCTGTTTTATTAAGAAGTGCAAGTGAAGTAGTTATATATTTCGCATCTTCCAATTTAACTCTTTCATAAAAACGATTAAAAACAATATCTAATTCTAAGCCATAAGTTATATCTAAATATATTTTTTTAAATTCATCTTGAATAGGACCATCTAAAGTATCTTTAACAATAGCAGCAGCTTGCATAATATTCTTACCACTATTAAAAGCATTATTCATAATTATTATCGCTTTAAGTAAATCATCTTCTATTTTCTTTCGCCTACGAGCATTTTCTATACCTAAATAAACATCTGGCAAAAAGAAACTAATTATAATAACAATTAAAACCAACATAAAATCTAATTTTATTGCTTGAAAAGCTAAAGAGAAACTTGCTAGAACAAAAACTAATAATCCTAAAAGAATTTTAATCGAAATATAATCTATTCCTTCTTTTTTAAGTCTATCTTCATAAATAATATATTTATTATAACGTTCCCCATATCTACTAATTAATTCTGACTTTCTAATAATATTAGATACTTTTTTTATTATAATCCAGAACACTTTATTAATAGTATCAAATAAAGAAGGTTCATAAGTATTAACTGAATCTATAGCAAAAGGAGCTAATCTTTTTTCTAATTGAACTCCATGATAAAGACGAAGTAAATAAAGAATTACTCCAATTATTAATAAAATAATAAAAATTTGTAACAATAATACTCCGTCCATAATATTTATTCTTCCTTACTTTTATACCCTTCATATTTTCCTTGGAAATAAAGAGTTGTTTTTTTACTTTCTTCTTTTTCTTGTTTAACATCTTCTTTTTTTACTTTGGTTGTTTTAGTTTTAGATTTATTATTTACAGATTCGAATATATCCTCTATTGAATCAGCACCTCTAGCTTTAATTTTTTTATAAACTTTAGGTATGCCATTATGAAGAGTAAACTCTCCATCTACTTCTCCATTTTCAGTAAGTCCGCTTTGTTTAAAAGTAAATATTTCTTTTAATTTAATTTCGCCATCAACAATACCATCAAGTTCACATATTGAAGTAACTTTTCTTTTACCATCACTCATTCTCTCAATATTAACAATTAAATCTATAGCACTAACAATATATTCTCTTACGGCTTTAATAGGAATTTCTAAGCCACCCATAATAACCATAGTTTCAAGTCTATTAAGTGCATCAAGTGCTCCATTCGCATGAAGTGTTGTAAGAGAACCATCATGTCCTGTATTCATCGCTTGTAACATATCAAAAGCTTCTTTACCTCTTACTTCTCCTACTACAATTCTATCTGGTCTCATACGAAGTGAATTAATAACTAAATCGCGAATTGTAACTTCACTACCAGAATCATAATTCATATTCCTTGTTTCCAAAGATATTACATGATTTTGATTTAATTTAAGTTCAGCAGCATCTTCAATTGTAATAATTCTTTCACTATCCCCAATAAAACCACTTAAAACATTTAAAAGTGTTGTTTTTCCAGAACCAGTTCCACCACAAATAATCATATTACATTTACCTCTAACGGCAGCATCTAAAAATCTTGCCATATATGGTGTAAGAGTTCCAATTCTAATTAATTCATCAATATTTGACATTGAATCTTTAAACTTTCTAATAGTTACTACTGGACCTTTAGTTGATAAAGGTGGAATAACTGCATTAATTCTTGAACCATCAAGAAGTCTTGAGTCAACCATAGGATTATTAGTATCAATAGTTCTGCCAAGTGGTCCAATAAGTCTTTGAACAGTTCTAATAATATGTTCGTCGTTAATGAAAGAAACACTATCATCACGAGAAATAACTCCATCAATTTCAATATAAATTTCATCAGGTGAATTAACCATTATTTCCGTAATATTATCATCTTCTAATAATTCCGAGATAGGACCATTACCATTAATTTCATTATCAATTAAATTAAATAAATGAGCTCTTTCTAAATTAGATAAATCATAACCTTCAATAGTTCTATCAATTTCTTCATTAATCCATTCATCCACTCTCATATCACTTGGCATTTCATGGTCAATTAGTGCTTCAACTATTTCTGTTCTTAAGTTATCTAATAATTTTTTATCAGGAAATATTTGATAATCATTTAAAATATCTTGTCTTTTTTGTTTTACTTTAATATCAAAAGCATCTCTAAGTGATGTCATTTCTCCTCCTCCTTACTATAAATATCCGTTATAACTTGCATAAGTGTAGTAAAATCTTTGCCAAAAACTTGAGCTGCTTTAGGTTCTAAAGTAATAATCTTTCCATTCATAATAAAGGTATCAATATTTTTAATATAAAAACTAGCTGATAAAACATAATCAATATTAGCTCCTATAATATTTTTAATATCATAAAGACTAAAATATTTTTTAAAAGGATAAACACTTTCATTCAACATAATTTTATAATTTTTATATCCTACATCATTAAAAACAGCAAGTAAGCTTCTCATATTTTTTAAATCAAAAGGATCATTAGTAACTAAGAATAATATTTGGTCTACTAAATCCATTGTTAAAATATTAAAATCATTCAAATTATGATTAGTATCAATTAAAACAACATCATATTTAAATACTGCTTTTTCTAAAATTATTTCCACATATTTAGGATCAATTTTACCAGCTTGTCTAGGGTCTTTAGGACTTGCTAAAACATCAATAAAATTATCATAAGAAACCACATAATTTTTAAAATCTTCAAAACGATTATTATTATAATCATCAACAAAAGTATAAACACTTTTTTGTGATACTAAATTAAGTGCTGCACTAATACCCCCACCAGATAAATCAAAATCAATGATTAATACTTTCTTATTAAGTACTTCTAAAATACCTGCAAGATTTAGTGTAGTAATAGTTTTACCTACCCCACCTTTAGCCGCTGAAACACAAATAGTTAGCCCTTTATTCTTCATTATTTCACCTTCTATAAAAAATTCACTTTATCATTTTCTATTATTCCTGTAACTGACACATTTATTTTATATTTTTTTATTCCAACAATGCCCCCAAAAATACTTTTTATTTCATGTTTTACTACTATTTTAAGTTTATTATCTTCATGGTAAATATTTATATTACTAGTATTAATTTTATTTTTTTGCAATAACTCTATTATTTTATTATCATCTAATAAATAAGCATCTTTTATAACTTGTTTCGTAACTTCTTCTGTTTTTATTTTATTAGTAATTACAAGTCCTATATCTACTACGAATGCTAATAATAGTAGTATAATCGGAATTAAAATCACAAATAAGATAAGAGTCTGTCCATGCTTATTCATTTAAGATACTTCTTTCTACTATTATCTTATAAGGATTATCAAAAACAAATTGTAATCCTGGTGTAATAATATCAATACTTTTAGTTAATAAAATATCTGTATATTCTGCATTTTTTTCAATATTAACTTCAATATCTAACTTATCTTTTATTTCTTCAATAGTCTTACCCTTTTTATAATAATCAACCACATCACTTATTTGCTCTTCTAAATTCATTTTCGTATACATTATATTACCAATATCAATACATCCTAGAACAAGCAAAATAAAGATTGGCAAAATAATTACAAACTCAACTAATGCTTGCCCTCTCTTGTTCAACATCTAATCTTCCCCTCATAAGTTTAGTTATTTTCTTGCATTTCTTTAGGTTCACATTTACCTTCTCCAGCCTTTTTTCCTTTGACATATACCTCATCAGAAAGACTACAAGAAGTTTTAGTTATAGCATCTTTTAAATATCCACCTAAATAATTAACTAGCGCAATTGCAATAACACTAATTAAAGCTATAATAAGAATATATTCAACTAATGCTTGCCCACGCTTATCTTTCATAACCTTCACCCTTATCATAATAATCATATAATAAAAACCAAGAAAAGTAAAGATTTTAAGCATTAAAAAATAACAAAACTATTATTTATAATTTCATAAGTTAAAGGAATTAAATTATCACTTCTAACAAAATTAGCTACAAACTTATCTTGTTCTTTAGATATTATTATTCCAATTGTTTTAGAGTGATAAGATTCTTTTAAATTTTCATCAACTAATTTCATATACATTTCTACTTGAGCTTTATCCTCTATTTTTAAATTTCTTA
>CAOJUX010000061.1 GCA_948444795.1 uncultured Erysipelotrichaceae bacterium
TTGATACTATATGTTTAAATCTAACAAAAGTTAGAATAGATTGCTCAATGGTGCCTGTGAAGAAGAAGTCGAATAACTTTTCTCACAAACAATTAATAGGTAGTAATAATTACTAACTAATATAAGTATAGCATGGTTTATCAGATTCTATTCTAAAATTTTTACTTGTTCGCTTGTTTTAAAAATATTCTTATTATATAATTTTATTAGGAACATTTGATGTGAGTGTCGTCCTCCAATCTTGAAAGGGAAAGGAGGTAGATATTAATGAAAACGAAGACTTTTATAATAAAAGCTCTGAAGCTCATTGCTATCATTTTGTTACTTTCTACCTTACTGGTGTTAGCAATAAAAAAGGAATGAAATAAATTTCATTCGCCAACCTCTTTGAGGTTGTTTTATTTTGGTATATAATTTAATTATGATAATATGTACCGAAAATGATAAAGATTTTTATAAGTTTAAGGATAAGGTTAATAATAGAAAAGTTATATTTACTATTAAACAAATTTTTAAAGATTGGTGGAATAAATTTTTAGTTACTTATCCTAATTTGAATATTAGAGATGTTGTTTTCCTTAATGTTGAAAGAATGTTAAAATGTAAAACTTGGGATTTAGGTTTTGCTTTATTTTCTTGCCCTATTTGTCATAAAGAGAAAATTGTTCCTCATACTTGTAAATCTCGTATGTGTTCTTCTTGTGGTAATAAATATAATAAACAACGTGAAACCTCTATTTTTTCTAAACTTTTTAAATATAAACACAGACATGTTGTTTTTACTATTGCCGAAGAACTTAGACCATTTTTTAGAAAAGATAGAAAAAGATTTCAATATCTATTTGATGCTTCCTCTATCACTATTAAATATTGGGTTAAAGAAAAATACAAAAAATATGATATTACTCCTGCTTTTATATCTATTCTTCATACATTTGGTAGAAATCTATGCTTCAATCCTCATATTCATATGATTTTATTAGATGGTGGTATCTCTAATAAAAATAAGGATTTCATCAAAATTGATTTCTTCTCTTATCCTTCTTTTCGTAAAAGATTTATGAAAGTTCTTCTTGATATGTTAGAAAATGATATTGGCAAAAATGAATTTAGAAAACTTAAAAATCAAATTTATTTAAATCATAAAGAAGGTTTTTATGTCTTCGCTCCTCCTTCTAAATTTAAATCTTATACTGAATTAATCAAATATGTTTGTCGTTATGTCGCTCGTCCTGTTATGGCCGAGTCTCGTATTATTGATTATGATGGGACTTTAGTTACTTTTTGGTATCAAAGACATAACGATAATCTTATTATTATTGAAAAAGTTCATGCTTTTGAATTTATTTCTAGATTAATTATTCATATACCAGATAAAAACTTTAAACAAATTAGATTTTATGGTGCCTATCATAATTCTACTAAAATAACTATTGATATAGCTAAGTTTTTATCAAAAGAAAAAGTTAATGTTATGAAATCTTTAAATTCTTGGAAATCAATGATTACTTTATCTTTTTCTATAAATCCACTATTTTGTGATGTTTGTAACACTTTTATGGAGTATAATAAAAGTACTTATCCATAAAAGAGGCTAAATTATGGCAAGCGAAAAACAAATACAGAAAGTTTTAAATGATGGTATTTCTTACTTTGGTAAAGATGAAGTTATATATGTTTATGAATGTAAAAAGTGTCACAAATTAGATCCTGTGCCAAGTTTTGTTATTAATGAACATCTTGGATTTTTAAAATTTATTAAGGCTAAAAAGTCTTTTGAGATGGAATGTCCCTATTGTGGTAGTCCATCATTTCCAATTAGAGCCTCTAAAGACAAGTAGGTTTATTCGTCGTGTAATAGTTTAAAATCTATCACGTTTTTATTTTCTCTAACTTAAACGCACTTTCCTTATAAATAAAAAAATAGACACTCTTCAGCATTGATAGAGTGTCAAGTCTATTAAACTAGAGGCGACATTCACTTGTGGAATCGAATGTTCCTCTTTTTTATTTTATGCAAGTTCTCTCGCTAAATACATAATATCATATTTTTTATTTATTGTCAAAAAGTGATAAAAATTTTATGATTAACTTGCTCTATAAACCTACTAATTTATCTTTTTACTTTGTATTTTAACTGAATATAAGAATTATCTAACTTATTACATTCAATAAGTTCTAATGCTTTTAATTTATTTAATTCTTCTGAATTACTAATTGCCTCCCCATCGATTAGAGTAGAAACATCTTTACCTCCAACTAACAATGGAGCAATTACTATATTTACATAGTCAATTAAATTATTTCTCAAAAATAGTCCGTTAAGACTTCCACCAGATTGAATTGTTAATCTTTCGACATTATATTTACTAGATAGATCTTCTAATAATTTCATTAGGTCTAATTCTTCATAATATAAAATTTCTAAATTATCATATTTTTCTGTTAAAGAATATGCAACATGATTTTTATTTGTTGTAACCAATATTAGAGTCTCTACCCAGTTGCATATATAATCTATTCCGTTTTCATCCAAATGAGGCTTATTATCAATAATGACGAATTTTACCTCTACTTTATTATGATTCTCTTTTCTATCATTAACACCAATTTTCGCCATTACTCTACCAGTATTTAATGAAAAATAATCAGTAGTAGATTCTATTTCATAATATTGGTGTAATCCTTCTTTAACACCATCAATTTGACACCAATCTTTGTCGGCATCTAATTTATCATTATTACCACTACTAATCTTACCATCAAGAGATTCTAACATAAATAAAGTTGTTATTGGCCTTTTTTTCACTTTAAATCATCTCCTATATAAATTACTATTTTGTGCATTTCTTTTAATAATTTAATTATATCAAATTATCCTAATATAATCTAGTTTTTTACAATACCTTTTCATAAGTTAAAATAGGATGAAAATTAATAAAAATCTATTAATATCTAAAATAGCAGGATAAGAAACTTACACATCAATGCTAAACTATTCCTTATTTAATAAGGGTTTAGTATTGTGTAAGACTGATTTTGCACTTGCAAAATTCATCCTACTTCGTAGGTTGATATTAAGGACAAATAATTACTTTTCCCTTATAATTAAAGCATTTTATATTTTCAATTTTCATCCTATTTTAGTATTTTTAATAAATTTAGTAGGATGATTAGACAAATTCATCCTCTTTAAAAGCATCTTTTATTTTTCCTAATAATTCTTTAAATATTTGATTATTATTACTATCTTTTATATCACTTAAATCTACTGTTATCACTCCTATTTTTAAATTACCATTATCAAATTTTTCATCTTTTAGTGTAATTAATCTAATTATCTTTTCAACTTCAATTTCACTAGATATTTTTAGATTAGTTAGGTCATCATCAGTATCTATTTCATAATAATTTAATTTGTATTCATTACCTAAAACACTATTTAATTTATTAAAATAATTTCTTGATTCATCTTTAGTTTTAATTTCATTATTCTGTGGAATAGGAATACCATATTCATCTTCAAATAGGGAATAATTTAAAGGTAGTTTATATTCTTCATTATAGGTTAATAAATCAGTTAAAAAACTTTTTCTAAAATGATAATGTTCTATTTTTAATTTATTATCACTTTTACTAATTTCTAAATTATCAATGTAAGTAGCAATCATTTTTTGTCTATCTTCTCGTGATTTATTTTGATAATTAATTATTTTATTCATAAACTCTTTTGGATTAATAAATGTATCAAGATTATATTTATCTTCTAGTATTAATAAATCATCAATAGTGAAGTTTAAATTTTCGTATTGTTTTTGATCTTGCCACTCTTTATTTAATTTTTGTTTCTTAAATTCTATTTGTTTTATTTCATTCTCAAACTCATCAATTTTCATTATACCTTTGATATAAACTGATTTTATTCTATCCAATTGTTTATCAAGTTCTTTTAATTCTTTCTCATAATTAATATCTTTATTATCAAGTTTAGATTTAATAAATGGTGTATAGTAGTCATTTATCATCATATCTGTTTTAACTAATTCTAATAAGCAAGCCATTAATTCTTGTTCTATTTCTTTTTCTTTATAAGTAATTTTACAATGTTCACATTTGTAATAATAGTATTTCTGGATTGATGTCAAGTTTTTAGACACAAAATTTAGAACGGTTTCTGCCTATA
>CAOJUX010000062.1 GCA_948444795.1 uncultured Erysipelotrichaceae bacterium
TCAATGTTATTCCTTCTGAATATTAATTTTTATTATTTTTATGCGGTTGCCCTATCAATGGAGTGATTTTATGAATAAATACAAAACCCTTATCTTTGATTTAGATGATACTTTAATAGATAATAACGAGTCTATTAAATATGCATTTACTATTATAATTAATGAGTTAGGATTAGAATATAATAATGAATTGTTTTTAAAGTGGCAGAAATTTGATACTGCATATTGGCATACTTGGGAAAGTGGAAATATGATTATTCCAGATTATATAAAAACACTTAAAGATAAAATAACATATTTAAGAGCAAATAGATTCATTCTTTTCTTTAAAGAATTAGAATTAGACTTTAATTTTGCAGTTTCACTTAATGAGTTATATTGTAATATGTTAGGTGTTAATATAAAAGAAATTGAAAATGCTAGTAAATTATTACAAGATCTTTATAATCATTATGAAATTATTATAGCAACAAATGGTCCTAAAAAAGTTGCAATAAATAAATTAGAAAAAGCAAAATTAAAATCATATATTTCAGGATTAATTTGCCCAGAAGAAGTTGGATTTTCAAAACCAATGCCCGAATTTTTTGATGCTTTATATAATAACAATCAAAATAAAGATAAAAATAAAATGTTATTAATTGGAGACAATTTAACAACTGATATACTAGGAGGAATGAATAGTGGAATTAATACTTGTTGGTTCAATCCTAATAATAATTCTTTACCAGAAGAATATTATCCAACTATGATAATAAATAACTTATTAGAATTAAAAAGAAAATTATAACCTTTTATAATAACCTTCATATATTAATTTAGGAGGTTTTTCTATATGAGTAGTAAAAATAATAAAGCCTATGAACGTGCGATTAATTTAGTAAATGATTATAAATGTAATCATCAAATAGTTAATTGTTGTTGTGGAAAAATTTTGCCAGGGCCAACTGGACCAACTGGACCTCAAGGAATTCCTGGGATACCTGGCGAAAAAGGAGATACGGGTCCTCAAGGACCACAAGGAACACCTGGACCAACTGGACCTCAAGGATTACCTGGGTCAACTGGACCAACTGGACCTCAAGGTCCTACAGGAAATAATGCAAATTCAACAGCTTGCTTTTGTGTAGATCAAATGAGAAATATTATAGAACAAATAATAACTTTATATCCAAATGACAACTTAATAATAGCAATGGAAAGTGGCAACAATGTTAGTGGTAGAGCTGGTTTTCTATTACCTGCTCCAAATAATAATCCTAATTCTGGTCTTTTTGAGTTATTAAACTCTCAAGGAGTTCACAAGAAGCTGTTTCAATTTGTAGAATAGCATCTATCAAATTTTACAAGTACTTATAACAACAACATTACATACTTGCCTACTCCAGATCCGCTTCCAACAGGATGTGATGCAAACTGTGAAGCGGCGATTCAATCTTACTTACCAGTAGGTACCAATAATGCACGAATAAGTGCTGGCGGTCAAACAGTAGCTCAAGGAACAGTTCTAAAAAGTGAATATGGTATGGTAGTAATAGTTGATAACAATAATAGTAATCCAACATTTGTTTCGCTATGCAAAGCTGAAATTATCAACAAATAAAAAACAAGCAGAAATTGAAAGTCTGTTTATTTTTTTATTGTTCTATTTCATATAGATTCTTATATATATCACAATTTTCCATTAATTCTTTATGGGTGCCAGAATTAACTATTTTATGCTTATCCAATACAAATATTTCATCAGCATCTATGATTGTACTTAATCTGTGAGCAACTATTATAACTGTATGATCTTTAGCTACTTCTTTGATAACAGTTTTAATTTTTTCTTGATTAGAATTATCAAGTGCACTAGTAGCTTCATCCAATAAAATAATTTTAGATTTTTTTATTAAGGCACGAGCTATTGCAATTCTTTGCTTTTGTCCTCCACTTAAGATAACACCATTTTCTCCAACTAAAGTATCATAACCATCTTTCATATTCATTATAAAATCATGTATCTGAACTTTTTTGCATACTTCTATAATTTTTTTATCAGTCGCATTTTTATTAGCAAGTTTAATATTATCTTTTATCGATAAATTAAAAATATAAGGCGACTGCGAAACAACAGATATATTATCTCTTATAGTTTCTTCAGATAAATCATTAATATTATACTTATCTATTAAAATAGTACCTCCATTAATATTATAGTTTTTATCAATTAATTTTAAAATAGTACTTTTCCCTTCACCACTTTTACCAATAAAAGCAAACAATTTATTTTCACTTATTTTAAAACTCAAATTTTCAAATAAGTTATCATCATCATATTTAAATTTCACATTTTTAAATTCTATTATACCTTTTAATTTTTTTATATTTTTGTTTCCATACTCTTCTTTACTATAAGAATTATAATTAATAATATCAAAAACCCTAGTCGCTGAAACTTTACAATTAGCAATCTTCTCACGCATTTCTGAAATAGCATAAATTAATTGTATTACTCGATCTTTATATAAAAACATAACCATAAAAGCACTAACTTCTAAAGAACCATTAATTATAAAATAAACAGAAAGTATTATAAAAATTAAATCTAAAAAATGTTTAACAGTAAAAATTATTCTACTCCAAGTTCTTCTAGTATCTACATCTTTTATCTCAGCTTCAATAACCTTTTTTTGACTTTCATTAACATCTGATAAAACATTATTTTTCAAATTAAGATTTTTAATTTCTCTTATACCTCTAATAACTTCAGAATATAAACCTACAACTTTTTCATCTTTTTCTTTATAATCTTTTCTAGTTTTTTTAATATAATAAAGTTTTTTAGAGTTTAAAATATAGATTAATATAATCACAAAAATTAAATAAAGTCCTAGATACAAATTTAAATAAATCGCATAGAAAATAAAACCAACATTTAAAATTATAGTTGATAAATCATCAGTTATATAATCAAATAAATCAGAAAGTTCATAAGTATCTTTATTTAATCTTGAAATAAAAATACCTGAATTAGTATTATCAAAATTTTTAATTTCAAAATTAGTCAAACTATTTAACATGTCACTTTTTAAATCAAAGTTAACTTTTCCATTTAATTTTAAAACAATTCTAGACCATATATTTATTAAAATCTCTATTAAAACTCTTAAAAAACATAAACCAATAGCAGTTTTTAAAATAGCATGTATATTGAAATTTTCAAAATATCCCAACATATTCCCTTCTAATATTGGAGAAAATAAAGAAAAAATTGCATAGAAAGAACTTAAAATTATTACCATTAATGATAAAAATTTATATTTTTTATAATACTTAAATAGTATTTTTAAGTTTTTATTGTCTTTTTTCATACTAAATAGTAATCCTTTATCATTTAAATATTAAAAACATATCTTATTATTATGTTTCAATATCTTAATTAAGAACAAAATTTGTTTCTGTTCTAGTTCCTAATATTTCCAAAGAATCTTTAGCATTCTTTATATTATTACAAGCAATTTGAATAATTGCTTTATATTCAGCAACTTTTATTTCTTCTTGTTCTGTAGTTTGGTTAATTTTGCAACTCAATAAAACATATGCTAACCTTTCTAAAGTCTCAATACTAATGGGCATATTTTGATATAAATCTTTGAAAGTATAAAAAAATACTTTATATGTTGAAAAATCACATTCATTAGAAGAAAGTGTATTAGTCCAATTGTTTATAATTTTATCACTTTCAGAATCATCTCTATTGCATTGGCTATAATAAGTTGTACTAGCAATTAAACAAGCCTCGGGTGAATCATAAAACTTACCATCTGTAGATCTATATTGAAATTCAGTATCATTTGTATTACTAAAATAATCCATAATTCCCCTCCTTAACAGCTCAATATTGTATGATATTTTTTGAATTTTGTCAAATTTCTTCATTTTTTAATTATTTTATATTAAAAATGCTTGAATTTTGCCTATTTTATGTTATAATTTTAATTGTTGATGCGAGTGTAGTTTAATGGTAGAGCTTCAGCCTTCCAAGCTGATAACGTGGGTTCGATTCCCATCACTCGCTCCATTGGGAAATCTGTCCGAACTTTTATAGTTTAGGACTTAAAATACATAAGT
>CAOJUX010000063.1 GCA_948444795.1 uncultured Erysipelotrichaceae bacterium
TTTAATGTTTCAATAGTTTTAAATTCCAACATTAAAAAAGTCCTCCTTCCTAGAAAGAGAACTAAAGCCTTTTATATAAAATAAAAACTCACGAACTTTAAATAGTCCGTAAGTTGTTTTCAAATGGAGCGATAACAAAGGTTATTTGAAACTCCTAAAGTAAAGTTAATAAACAACTAATTTCTAACAATATTCTAACACAAATTTATCTAAATGTCTTAAAAAAAATGTAATTTTTTGGTAAAATATTATAAAGAAATTTATTGATAAAGCTGTGAGGGGGAATAATTATGGCAAAAATAAAATCTTTTTCTACTAATAATGGTGATATGTTTTATATAAAACATGGCAGTGACAACTTTACAATTATAGATTGTTGTATAGATGAAGAAAACAAAACCTCTATACTTAATGAGCTTGTAAATGAAAGCAAAAACAAGAGTATAACAAGACTAATTTCTACCCATCCTGATGATGATCATATAAGAGGTTTAAAATACTTAACCAATAACTTTTCAATACCTAATTTTTATTGTGTTAAAAATGAAACTACAAAAGATGATTTAACAGATGATTTTAAAAAATATTGTGAATTAAGAGATTCAGAAAAGGCATTTTACTTATATAAAGGATGTAAAAGAAAGTGGATGAATGAATCTAGTGATGAAAGGGGCTGTTCAGGAATCAATATTAAATGGCCTGATACATCAAATATTGATTTTTTAAATGCTTTAGAGGATGCCAAAAATGGGGAAAGCCCTAATAATATTTCACCGATAATAACTTATTCTGTAAGTAATAATATTACTGCATATTGGTTTGGAGATTTAGAAACTGATTATATGAATAATATTAAAGATAATGTTAATTGGATTGAAGCGGATATTGTTTTTGCTTCTCATCATGGTAGAAGTAGTGGTAGAATTCCTAATGATATTCTTGAAAAGATTAAACCTAAAATAATCATAATTGGAGAAGCACCAAGTGAAAATTTGGATTATTATACTGGATATGAAACTATAACTCAAAATACTGCTGAAGATATTGTAATTAATTGTGAGGATAATACATCTGATTTCTTTGTGAGTAATTCAAATTATAAAACACCACCTAATAATTTAAAAATGATTTATGGGAAAAATTTAGATGGATACACCTATATAGGGAGTTTAGAGTATGATAAGTAATTTTGGATTTAGAATTAATAAATATATTAAAATTTCATTAATAATTGGAATCATTGATTTACTAATTTTCTTAATTGTTGGTAAAATTTTTAATTATATGGAAATATTTAATTTAATAATAAGTAAATGGAAATATATTTGGCTATTTGTAGCAACTATTCTAATATGTACATATTTTATAGATGTATTACTCTTTTATCAACGAAATAAAAAATTTAAATTTTTGCTTATTTTTAAAGAACCATTTAAAGATTGGGAAAAATATATTAAAAAAAATATAAACATTATGTCTAAACATAAAAAATTAGATTTTTACTCTGATATTTATTATAAAGTTAAAAAAGAACAAAAAATCATGGGAATTATGGAAGATGAAATATTAATTAGAGATACTACAATTCATTTAATTTTCACTAATATAATAATATTGCTTATATTTTTTATATTAGAAAAATATAAATTCATAATCTATCTTTATTGTTTAGGTACAATTATTATCATATATGTATTATTAAATTTATTTTATAGAAATTATTTAAAATACTTTATTACAGAAATTTATACTGAATTTTTAAATATGAATAGGTCAAAAAAATAGCAAACATGAACTGAACCCCAAAAGTTGGACAGTTTATAAATAGTTTCTAATAAGAGGATTGTAACCTGTAATTGACAGGGGACAATCCTTTTAATTTTACTTTAATTCTATCATAATTATAGTAATGAATATACTCATCTATCGCTATAATTAATTCATCTAATGTTTTATAGTTATCTTCTTGATCATAAAACATCTCTGTTTTTAGAAGTCCAAAGAAATTTTCCATCATTCCATTATCCATACTATTTCCTTTTCTAGACATGCTTTGTTTTATTCCTTTATTCTTTAATCTTTGTTGATAAGATTCATGTTGATATTGCCATCCCTGATCTGAATGTAAGATTAATCCTTCTAGATTTTTATCTTCAAATGCCTTATTAAGCATATCATTTATTTGTTCTAAATTAGATGATTTAGAAGTATTGTAAGATATTACTTCTCCATTAAATCCATCTAATATTGGTGACAAATAAATCTTTTCTCCACGAAGGTTGAATTCTGTTACATCTGTATACCATTTTTGATTTGGTTTTTCTGATCCAAAATTTCTTTTAATAAAGTTATCAGCAATCTTACCAACTGTTCCTTTATAAGATGAATACTTTCTTTTATTTCTTTTTAATGGCTTTAATCCTAATTTAACCATTATTCGATAGACTTTTTTATGATTCACATTATATCCTTGATTTTTAAGTTCTAATGTAATTCTACGATAACCATATCTTTCTTTATTTTGAATAAATATTTCCTTTATTTTTTCTATTATTTCTGTATTTTTATCATCCTTATCTTTTTTAGATAAAGTATAATAATATACTGATTTAGCTAGACC
Organism: uncultured Erysipelotrichaceae bacterium; assembly: GCA_948444795.1. Lineage (GTDB taxonomy): Bacteria > Bacillota_I > Bacilli_A > RF39 > UBA660 > MGBC108787. Next base: position 2,621 of record CAOJUX010000063.1, read on the forward strand.
TGATACTTGTAGAAGAATCATTAATGGATACTTTAGCCGAAGTTCACTTACAACATTTACTTTTTCTTCTGTTGTTGATTCTTCCTTGCTTGAACAACGGCTCTCAATTTTCCCACGTATTCTAGCTCCGCTTTCAAATATAAATTCTCTTCTTGCAACCTTTTTATAGTTTCTTCTTTCGTTTCGTTTTCTTTTTTCTTTGTTACTTTTGTCATAGTTGGACGTCCTCGCTTTCGTTCAACTATATTATAACCGTTTTCTTTATATTTTTTAATCCAATTTTGTAACAATCCATAACTAAGTAGTCCCATGTCAATAGCAACAGACCAAGCGGATTCACCATTTATTAACACTCTATCTATTGCTTTTTGTTTTTCATATTTTGTATGAGATACATTTTTGTTTGTTCTTAAAATATCATATCCATGTTTATCTATTAAACTAACTATATATTTTACCATACAATCTCTTATTTGATATTTAGCTGATAAATTACCAATAGACACTCCATTTTTTCTGTCATTATATCAATTTATTCTATCTTCATAACTTAATTTGCTCATATAAAAACCTCGTTTCTTTTGTCCAACAAACGGGGTTCATATCAACAATTGCTATTTTTTTAAGATTTTAACCATTATTTCAGGAAAACATTTTTTTTGAAAATCAGGACATGAAAAGCATTCAGAAAAACTTGGTGCTTCATCCCTTTGAATAACATTAAATCCCATATTTTTGAATACTTCAGGATTTTTTGCTACTAAATAAAATTTACTGTCTCCATATTCTTGTTCTATTCTATTAATAGCAGTATTAACTAAAGCAGTACATATACCTTGGTTTTCTTTTTCCTTAATTACTGCGACCTCATCTAAAATAAAATCATTATTTTCTTTGCAAACTGTTATTGCTCCAACAAAAGCATTATCTATTTCTGCAATATAAGAAAATACTGGTGGGTGAAAATATTGTTTATCTTCATTAAATTCAATTCCTCTTGAAATATAAAAATCAACTAATTCATCATGATTACTAATTTCTTTTATTGTAATATTATTGTTAGATAATGTTATTATATTTTTAATATTTTCATCAGCAGTTCCAACTAATTGAACAATACTAGGGAGCCCATAAAAAGCCACAGTATTTTCAATACTAAATTCATTTGAGTTTAGGTAAAATTTAATAGGAAAAAGAAAAAGTGAAAATGTGTTATCC
>CAOJUX010000064.1 GCA_948444795.1 uncultured Erysipelotrichaceae bacterium
AGGCATAACAAAAAAATATTCCCTTATTTTTATTTATTTTTTCTATTTTCATTTCATTTCTTTCCAATCTTTATAAATTAGAAATTTCTACTTTATATATTTATTTTAATATTTGTTATTATTTTTGTCAAGAAAAATATTTCTATTTCGGCAATGATAATTTTTTGATAATAAGTTATGAGAGAATTAATTTGGTGAGTGCAATGAATTATGGAGCTAAAATGAAAGAAATAAGAATGGCTAATAATGTTTTACAAAAAGATATTGCAAGTATTATGGGATTATCTGTTTTTACTTATAGTCATTATGAAACTGAGGATACTACTATACCTTTAAAGCATTTAATTGATTTTTGTGATTATTTTAAAATTAGAATTGATTATATCTTAGGACTGGATAGTAAATATGAACTGGAAAGTGGTTATAATATTGTTGATATTTTAATTTGTGCTAAAAGATTAAAAGAATTTAGAAAAGCAAATAAAATAACTCAAGATAAACTAGCTAAAATTCTTAATACTAATCAATCTGTCATAGCTAATTATGAAAGGGGTAGAACTTTAATAGCATTGCCTTTTTTGTATACTATTTGTTCTAATTATAAAATAAGTGCAGATTATCTTTTAGGAAGAATTTAGATTTTTTATTTTTGTGGCATTTTTATTCATTTAATCCATTATTTAATTATTTATGTAATAAGTTTTTGTATTTTGAAGTTTTTTGTATTAAAAAAAGTCTTTAAAGACTTTGATTTTTGTAAACTAATATTTGATCTGGTAATAAATATATAGTTTTGTTATACCTAAGCATGTTATCAGTACTTGTTCTAAAAGCCTCTGTTACTCCGCTTAGAGTATCACCCTCAGCAGTTATATAATAGCTATAGCCACTTTTAGGAATTATCAATTCTTGACCAGGATAAATATATTCATTATCTTTTATGCCATTGATTGCAGCTAATAATTTGGGATTAATATTATACTTTTTAGATATTTCATAAAGGTTATCGCCCTTTTCTATTGTATAATATGTAAAATATGTATTATTTTCGTCCAACTTAATCACTCCTAGTATAGAATATGAAAAAGTCTAAATTTTGTTAATTAATATATATTATATTTTCAAAATTAAAATTCCATTCAAAGTAAGTTAATAATAATTCTTCACCTTTTTCAGGGCTAAAATGATATAAAGAATCTTTTTTTAAATAAAATATGTCTTTATCATTTATTCTTACTATATGATTAATATTGTTGGATATTAAATTTTTTATTTGTTGGCCTTTATAGTTTAGATATAATTTGCCTTCTTCAAGATGATATTCATAATTTGTTTTGTAAACGAATTCTTCATTTTTATTAATTAGAGTTTTAATATTTACATTTTCCCATTTATCTTCTTTTAATATTTTGCTTTTTATCTTTTCTAATTTTCCATTTTGAGCATTAAATTCATACATTAATTGTTCTTTATTGTCTACTATGTATAATTTGTTTTTTTGGTATCCTAAAAAATAGCTGTCAAAGTATATATTTCTTTTTAGTTCATGTTTTTTTAAATTGCCATTTTTAAAATTTAGAGTAAATATTTTACTAAATGTGTAGTTAGAATCATAATCAGGAATTATTAAATAATCTTTAGTATAGCCTATCAAACTAACTGTGTATTGTTCTTTTTCAAATATATCTATTTTTTTGTTTTCATTTTCATTTATATAATAAAAACCATTATAATTCCATATTAGGTAAGTATAATCCTTATTATAAATGTCTAAGTCATTAAAAGATTCTATTTTATTTTTACTTTTAAATAATTCATTTGGAAGTTGGTCCTTTAGTTTTTTGTTTGTATATGTGTAATGAACTATATTATTATCTTGAAAACATAAAGGGATAAAATTTAATTCTTTGCTTTCAGGAACTAGGCAAAAATTGTTTTCGTCAGTTACAATTGCTATTTCTTGAACAAAATTTCTTTGTTGTTTATATTTTGAGTTTATTAAATAATCTAAAGTGATATCTTTATAAGTAAAAGTAAAATAATAGCTTTTATAATCTTTATTATATTCTTCAGTTATTTTAATACTATTAACTTCATATTCCTTTTGATAATTTTTTGATGAAATAAGAAAGATAAAAAATAGTAAAAATAAACTTATTAAAATTATTTGGAACAATTTTAGTTTTTTCATAGACTTCCCTTCTTAATCTAAATTTCGGGCATATTTCTTTTTTTCTTCCATCATGAATTCAGTAATCTCTGTTTCTATTTCACGTAAAGAATCTTTTGCTAAATTTGTTATTACAACTTCTTCTTTTACAGTGTCAATTATAATTTTCCCCCAAATTAGGCCTTGATAAACTTGCATATCATTATATAAATCAGGAGTAATACTGCCTAAAAAATAACCCCATACAACACGCTTTTGACCAATTAATATTCGTTTATTTGTAATTGCAATAACCGCTGTGGAAGTAAAATCGTAAAATTTATCATTTTTTTGACCAGCAAAAGCATATTTAATGTATTCTCCAGGGTTTAGATGCTGTTCAATAACATTGGCATGTTTCTTTAGTCGCCACCAAGTTACACCGCCTGGGAACTTTTTTTTATAAATAGTTATATGATCATATACTTGACCCATAAAATCACCTAATCTAATTTTATAATAAAATACTTATTTTGACAAGTTTTTATTATTTTAGCTATTCTATAGATTATTCTAATTATATTATTTTTATGGCAATATTAATAAAAAAATGCTACTTAATAGTAACACTTATTTTTCAATATTAATAAAACGAATGCTTTTAATTTTAGGTGGATTAATAGGAGTCTCGCCATTTACAGCTGTCTTTGCTAGTTTGTCTAATGTGTTAAATCCAGCGATTAATTTTCCAAATGCTGCATAATCACCATCAAGTGATGGAACATCTGCATGACAAATAAAGAATTGACTTGATGCAGAATTCATATCGACTCCATTTCTAGCCATTGATATAACTCCTCTTTCATGAGATATTGTATTAGTTACACCATTGTTTAAAAATTCACCCTTTATTGTTTCATCAGAACCACCTCTGCCAGTTCCTTCAGGATCACCACCTTGGATCATAAAATTTTCAACAATTCGATGAAAAGTTAGGTTATCATAAAATTTATTTTCAACTAACTTTTGAAAATTAGCAACAGTAATAGGAGCTTTATCAGGATATAGTTCTAATAACATTAAATCTCCACTTTGCATTTCTATTTTTATATAATTTGTTTTTTCAGTTGTTTCTTGATAAGACACTTCCTCGACCTTCCCTTCTGTATTATCCTTACTACAGGCACTAGTAAATAATATTATTAATACTAAGCTTATTATTCCTACTTTTTTTCGCATTTTTTCCTCCTTATTATTTTATTATAGCAAATTAATTTGTTTTTTTAAATAAGAGATTATTTATTATTATATTAAATTAATATAAAAAATTTTTTAATTATATATTTAAATTAGAAAACTAAAGTATTTTATATAAAATAAAAAACTCGCGTTACTATTTCTAGTGTGCGAGTTTTAATCTCAACGGAGCGAGTGTCGTAGTTATCTACAACTCTTTTCCAATAACGAAAGAGTACATATAATCTTCTGTTGCTAGTAATAATATACCACGTTTCAAGTATTTATGGAATAGATTTTTGTTAATTTTACAATTTTTCGCATAAATTGTAATTTGAATTACACTTTAAATTTTAATCTAGTATCTTTTTTAAATTCT
>CAOJUX010000065.1 GCA_948444795.1 uncultured Erysipelotrichaceae bacterium
AAGGAAGTTTAATAGGATTAAAGTATAATGATAAAGTATATTATTATATTAAAAATATGCAAGAAGATATCATAGGCATAGCAGATGAAAACTACAACAAGATAGTGGAATATGAATATGATTCATGGGGAAATATAATCACTATTAAAGATAATAATGGCAACATTATAACAGATGAATCTCACATAGGAATAATAAACCCCTTTAGATATAGAAGTTACTATTATGATAAAGAAACAAAGTTATATTATCTAAATAGTAGATACTATAATCCAGAGTGGGGTAGATTTATTAATGCTGATGGAATTATTAATGGTAATAGAGATATTTTAGGATATAATTTATATGCTTATACTAGTAACATTTTTATAGGAGTTAAAGATGCAGACGGGAATACTCTAATGCCTACATGGAATGAAATTAAAAATGTTGCTAAGAAAATAATACAAATAGGAACTACTGTTGCTAGTTCAGTTGGCGGTGCAGTTTTAGGAACTCCTACTGCTGCTAGTATGTTTAATAAATCTATGAATAATCCAAATGGCAAAATAAATAGTAGAACTAAAAATAGATTAATAAAAGAAATTTCTGAATCTAATGAGATGAAAAATGCAATTAAGGCTTGTGTAGAAAAAAATAAAACTAAATTTAAATACACTTGTAGTGGTGATACAAACTTTGTTAGTAATAGAAATCTCAGTTTATCTGTTGGCAAGGCAAAATATGATATTGCTGGTTATAATAATCCAATCAGTGGTTTTACTTCATTAACTGTTAATGTTAGTGATATTTATGATTTTGATGAAAAAAGAGAAAATAATAGTTTTTCAAACATAGCAAACAATTTGGGGTATTATTATCAAAAAAATAAAATTTTGCAGCCATATTATTGGGAAATTAGTTATTATGTAAATTTACCATATAAAAAATAGTTAAATTTATAGAAAGGTCTATTAAAAATGAAGAAAATGTTTATTATATTTACAATTGCAATTTTTGTAATTGTAATACATTTAAGATTTGGTTCAAATATTCATGATATTTATAAAGAGAATTGGAATATTAGTATACCTAATCCTACAAAATATATTTCGCCAATTGAACATGTTGGAGCTGGGGATATTTTAGTTTTTGATATAATGCATTATGAAGACGAAGATATTAGATATTTAATTTCTAAGAAAGAATTTAGTAGAATAGATTTTGAGTTAGAACGCTTTTATAATAATGAGGTTAGAAAAAATTTCTTTTATTATTTAAACGGTGAAGAACTGAAAAAATTTAATTTCTACTTTGATAAAGAAAAAATTTTTAATGAAGATAACTTTTATGTGATATTAGAGAAGAATACAGAGTCTAGATATAATTTTAATTTATTAATAGTTGATGTTGGTGATAATATTTTATATTCTATTCATTCTAATTATGGTGATAGAACGTAGATATAAAACAATTACTAAGTTTCAGAGTAAAATCTGAAGCTTTTTCTTTCTTTAAACAATAATAATATGATAAACTATATACGAGAGTTGAAGGAAGTTTAATAAGATTAAAGCATTATACATTAAATAGGAGAAAAAATGAAAAAAATAAAAGTAACGAATAACAGTTTTGAAATATTTTATTTAGAAGATGACAAAATTATATATCAAAAACAAAAAGAAATGATTGAAAATTTAATTTCTTTGATAGGTGATTATACTTGTTTTATTGAATATAGCTGTAACGATAAAGCATTTTTAAAATATAAAATTTTAAATTATATCAAACACGGAAAAATAACAAGTAAAATAGAAGTAACAAGCTTCGAAGGAATAAATGATGAGATGTTTGAAGATAGATTTGTAGTGTTCTATTTTATGCCAAAAGGTTATAAATGGAATGATTTTATTTCTCATAAGTATATCTTAGGAAATATATTTAAAAAGTATGGAATAAAACTTATTTTAGCTTTAAATGATTTAGGGTCTTTATCAGTTAGATATAATTCCATTTATGATGAACAAATAAAAAACATTATATGGAAAAGGTTATAAAATATGGAAATAATAAATAAAAACATACAAAATGATACTTATGAAAGACTGATTAATTATGCTTATAAAAAGTGTAATATGATTACACTGGGCTTTTACATTCATAATAATTCTAATTATGAAAAATTCAATAAAAAAGTAAGACAATTACAAACAGAACTAGTTACTAACTATCCAAATTCTTTTATTGCTAAAAAAGAGGAATATTATTGGTTAACACAAATAAAGCATAATTATGACACATATTTTTTCCAATTTAGCAAAGAATTAAAAGATTACTTGTTAATAAATAAAAATTTATATAACTGGAATAATCCAGAATTCCCTACAGATATTGGTTTCTTTAAAGATGGAAAATGCTGGCTTAGAGCAGTTCCTCACGAACGCATGTGTGATATTTTCGTGGAAAATGAAAAAGAATATAATCATTTAAAAAAAATTGGTTTGGAATTTTTAGAAGGAAATTATCGAATAATATTTGAAGATGAAATCCAAATAGAAAATATTTAAAAATTCATATATAAGGTAATATGGGCGACTGGCAAATATAAACAAAACTAAGTTTCAGACTAAAAATCTAAAATAAATTATTAGAAAGGTCAAAATATGAAAATTTCAAATAAATATAACGATATAGATTACTTTAAAGCCCATTTCAAAGAAGACTGCTTCATTCATTTTGAATATAAAGAATCTCTGTGTAGTATATTTTATGCTAGAATTAATAAAAATAATAAATATCCTATATATTTTTCTTGTGAAACACCTTATAGCGAAATGGAAGTACAATATTTTAACACAATTGAAGATTTTTTTGAAAATATTATTATTGAAGGTGAAAAAGCTAAAGATATTTGGTCTATTATAGAAATAATTAGGATAGAAGAAAAAGAAAAAATTATATATAAGAAATTAGACTATATAGATATACCTAATCAAGATGAAGAATATAACATAAAACTAGCCCTTAAACTAGCATCTAAGTCATGTATTCATTTATTGAATCAATATGAAGATAAGCTAAAAATGTATGATATATTAATATGGCAAAACTTACAACAAGAAAAAGAAAATAGAAAAAATAATATTCTAAAAATTAATTTACAAAAAGATATTACTGAATATTTAAATGATTGTTTACAGTATCAGATTAGCCCTGAATTAATAAATGAATGTTTAATAAATCACTATAATAAAAAAGACATTTCTCAAATAAATAAATTGATTGAGGAGTTTAATTTTGAATGTGAAAAAGTTATAAATGATTATATCACTAATATTGATAGTATAATAGAATATACTAACTATGAAAAAGAATTTATAGAATCATCAAAAGTAAATATATTTTTCATATTAACTGATAAAATAAAACAGCGTAAATTAAAAAGACTAAACGAAGACATTCAAATTAGAATTCAAATTAATCGTCAAGAATTGTGCTATAATATTATAAATAGCTATATTGAATTCTCCAATATTATATTAAATGATATTGATTTTTAGAGCAATATAAATAATTATTAAGTTTCAGAGTAAAATCTGAAACTTTTTCTTTACAACGCAAGTTAGTATAATATTTGAAACAACTAATAAAAATATGATATACTATATACGAGAGTTGAAGGAAGTTTAATAGGATTAA
>CAOJUX010000066.1 GCA_948444795.1 uncultured Erysipelotrichaceae bacterium
TTTGTCTTTAAGTGCAAACTTAGTTTTAACATCAAAAAAAAGTAGCGTATAAAATCACTTCTTTATAAATCTCATAAATTTTAATTTTTTATGGTAAGCTTCAAATGGTTATAATCAATGCCCGCTTTTTTTAATGGCATAAAACCATTGTAATTTAGTTTTGTTGGTTTAGGCTTTATTATATAATGACTGCTAGTATTTAAAAGATAATCTTCATTTGTTCTACTTTAGCTACCCATTTTAATATATATTTTTTGTTCAATTCCCTTTTCAATTCCCCTTTTTTCAACTTCAGGATCATACAATGTTTTTGTCATTTTATTCACCTCATTTTCTATATTTTCATCTTTCATATAATTTCTTGTTCATCTGGAAATATTATTTTTAATTTTATTTAACACTTCATTCACTAAAGATTTTAAATTAAGCAATTAAAATTTCAATATTACACTATAGTTTAATACCCCCCTATTGCACTATAGTGTAATATTCATTTTTTACAATTTCTTTTTCAATTATTATTTAATTAATTCTCCCTTAAATGCTCTTTGCATTAATGAATTAAAGTTATCTTCTAATTCTTTTAAGCTATTCTCTATTTCAAATTTGAATTTAACTAATTTATTTCTTTTTCTTTCTTTATTGAGATTACTAATGTAGTTATTAAACCACCCCATAACACTATTGCACCAATTGCAAAGTAAATTAATGCTGTTGCAGTCATATTAAACTACCCCCTCTTTACTTTTCTTTTCGAATTTCTCTATGGCTTTATTTTTCCATGGTCTTCTTGAAACTACTATAGACCCAATTATACCTAATCCAATAATAGACCATCCATAAGCAAATAACGCTGGTAAACTATATCCACCATACGGAGTTCTAACTTCTGTTAAAAAGTTACTAACTAACATTATTGTTAGCATTACTGGTATTATAAATTTAACTGTAAAATCCCACCATTTTCCGATTCTAAAGTATGAAGTTTCATTTGTATGATTTCTAACTTTTTCTGGTTTAATTATCCATCCTATAAATATAGCTTCTAATAATCCTACAACTACAATTCCATAACAATTAATGAAATTATCCATTATATCTAATACATATAATCCTGCTCCTGATGCAAATGTTGAGCTCATAATAACACCTAATAAAGCTATAACTGAAACAACCTTTTTACGTGACCAACCTGTTTTATCAATTACAGCTGATGATACAGCTTCAACTAATGATACACAAGATGTTAACCCTGCAAAAACTAGACAAGTAAAGAATAAACAGCCAAGTATAGTTCCCCATACCCCCATAACTGAAAATACCTTAGGAAAAACTATAAATGCTAGTCCAATACCACTTGAAACAACTTCTTCAATTCCAACACCTTGACTTGTTGCCATAAAACCTAAAATTGCAAAAACTCCAATTGCACATAAAAACTCAAATCCACAATTTGCAAATGCAGTCATAAATGCACTATTATTTATATCTGTTTTTTTAGGTAAATAGCTTGAATAAGTCATCATTATTCCCATAGCTAAGCTTAATGAATAAAAAACTTGTCCATATGCAGCTATCCAAACTTTAGGTTCCATAACCTTGCTCCAATCTGGAGTAAATAATTTATTTAATCCTAAAGTAGCACCTTCTAGTGTTATTCCCTTTAAAACAATTATTATCATTATTAAAACTAATGTAGGTAATAAAACTTTATTTAATTTTTCTATTCCACCTTTTACACCTTTATAACATATAAACCAACTAATTCCCCAAACTAAAGTTATTCCAATTAATACTGACCAAATAACTGTTCCAAATTGAAAAGGTGATTCTGTAAGTTTTAAAAATCCATTATAAAAATATGAATTTGGATCATTGCCCCAACCTTTTGAAAAACTTAGTGTAAAATACTTCATTGCCCAACTTAAAATCATAGAATAATACCCTAATATAAAAAATGCAGTAATACTTGGCCACCATCCAAGCCACTCCCATTTTTTATTTGCTCTTGCCATAGCTAATGGTGTAGAACCTCTAAATTTATGCCCCATTCCATATTCTAAAATTAATAGAGGTATACCTGCTGTAAATATAGCAAAAAAGTATGGAACTAAAAATGCTCCTCCTCCATTTTCATAAACTAAGTATGGAAATCTCCATATATTACCTAACCCAACTGCTGATCCTACAGCTGCTAATATAAAACCAAGCTTTGTACCCCATTGGTCTCTTTTATTATCCATATATTAGGCCCCCCTTTTAATTATCACTTGTAAATATAATATAGCATTTTACTATTTTTTTCAAGTATGTCATAAAAACCCATTAAACATAACCCATATTTAATTATTAATTAGATAATAAATTTATATTTTTATTTTTATTTTTTATATAGCGAAAACCATTGATACAACTTGTTTACATCTAATTTACAATTTATTAATTTTTTTAATACATTTTTCTTTAAGAATATTTTAAACCGTTTTCTTTCTTTTCTTTTAAGTGTAATATATGAGTTTTTTAAAATAAAATAATAAAACAGAAAATATTAAACTAATTTATTAATAATTTAATACTTCCTGTTTTACCCTATTATTTATCCTTAAATCTATTTAATAAAAATTCAGCAACTCCATCTTCTTCACAACTGCCTATTACATCAGTAGCTATTTTTTTAATCTCCTCTGCTGCATTTTGAGTAGCATATGCTTCATTTGCTAATTCAAACATAGGTATATCATTTAAATTGTCTCCAAAGCAAATAACTTTACTATAGTCTATATATTTCGATAAATACTTTATTCCATTAGCCTTAGATGCTTCACTACTATAAGCCTCTAAAAAATAGCAATCTTCATATACATCCTTATAATAATTAACAGTTATTCCCTCAATACTTTCAATTTCTTTTGCTATTGCTTTTATCTTTTCATAGTTATCAAAAGCAACAAAATTAATTATATTGGCTTCTATAATTGATTCTTTATAATTTTCAATTTGCATAAAAGTTTTTAATCTTTTATCAACTCTTTCTTTATAAAAGTTATATTCATAAACATTTTCAAAGTCCTTATGATATACCCATAAATGATTATCTTTAACACCATATACTAATGGATTTTTATTATATGATTTAAAAATATCTAAAACCTTATGCGCTGATTCTTTTTCTATTCCTTTAATATCTATATACTTTAACTCTTTTGTATCATATATTAAAACTCCATTCATTAGAGCAACTGGTAATTTTAAATTTAAATCTTGTAATATCTCAACTGCTGTAGCCGGAGTTCTAGCTGTGGCTACTGTAAAGTTAACCCCTTTATCTATTAGTTTATTTAAAATTTCTAAAGATCTTTTAGGAACTTCTCTTTTACTATTAATTAATGTTCCATCTAAATCAGTTACAAACAATTCCATACTTTTTCTCCTCTTTTGTGTTTCTTTTATGTTTGATTATTTACATAATAATAAATTAATTATAATTCATAAAAAT
>CAOJUX010000067.1 GCA_948444795.1 uncultured Erysipelotrichaceae bacterium
TATAGCACTAACCGTATTAAAAGTTTTATTATTTTCAATAGAATCATCTGTATTAATCTCTTCTTTAATATCTTCAATTAACTCTTTATCATTTAAATAAGTATTGTCATTATTTTCAAATTTATTATTATAAATATTTTCATTTTCTAGTTCTTTATTTGTTCTACTATTATCTTCAATAAAACTTTTTAATTCTTCATAATCTTGAATTGTAAATGGTGATTGCTTATAATTCTCATAATATTTTTTTGCTTCATTTATGTCACAGTTAATTAATGTTAATTTACTATCCTTACCTTTTAATACAACTTCCTTTTTATCTAAATCTAAATCAACGTTAATGTTTAAAGAATCCATTATATTTAAAGTTTTTCCATAAATATTAATCATTTCTTTAAAACTAAAATCAGTATAACTTTCTTTATTTTGTATACTTAAAATCATATTATCTATATCTTCTGATATTTTTTGTAATTCTTCCTTACTTAAATTTAAATTATTAATATGACTAATAATATTATCACTATACTTTTCTTGAATCCCTATACTTTCTAACCTTTCCCCTATTAAACTTAAAATTTCACCATGCACAAATTTAGTTGATAAATTTAATATCAATAGTGAAAATATAAGTATTCTAAAAACTTTTTTCATAATTAATTATGTGGCTCCTTTATAGATAAATTAATTTATCTTAATTCTTGCCATAAACACAATAATTATTACATCTTAAAAATTGCATTATATAAAAATAACTACATTTATAGTTTATAAGCAAATTTACATATAATAAAAGGAGCTATATAATATTAAATTAAAAACTTCAATATTATATAACTCCATTTTACTTTTATTTATTTTTAAAATAATCTACTATATGATTAACTATTCTAAAGCATGCTTTTCCATCTCCATATGGATTTACAGCATGTGCCATCTTATTATAAGCTTCTTTATCATTTACAAGTTCATTAGCAATATTAAATATATTATTCTTCTTAATTCCTGCTAGCTTTACAGTTCCAGCCTCAACAGCCTCTGGTCTTTCTGTTTCCGTCCTTAAAACAATGACTGGCTTACCAAGTGCTGGTGCTTCTTCTTGTATCCCACCAGAATCTGTCATTATAAGATAACACTTAGCCATAAGATTTGCAAAATCAACATATTCAAGTGGTTCAATTAAATGTATTTTATCTTCTATACCTTTAAAAACCCCACTTGCAAGTTCTCTTATTAATGGATTTTTATGCATTGGAAATATTACATTTACATCATCATTTTTAATTACAAGTTCTTTAACTGCCTCAAATATATCCTTCATTGGATTACCCCAATTTTCTCTCCTATGTGCAGTTAATAAAACTATTTTTTTATTTTCAAAATCTATATTATTTAATACTTCATCATTAAATGTATGATTTTTGTTTATTACACTAAGCAAAGCATCAATTACAGTATTACCAGTTATGTATATATTATTATGTATATTTTCCTTTTCTAAATTAACTTTATTACTTTTAGTTGCTGAAAAGTGTAATGTAGCAATTGCTCCTGTCAATTTTCTATTTGCTTCTTCTGGAAATGGAGAATAAATATCCCCAGTCCTAAGACCTGCCTCAACATGCCCTATTGGCTTTTGATTATAAAATGCCGCTAATGCTCCATTTAATGTTGTTGAAGTATCTCCATGTACTAAAACTATATCTGGGTTACATTCTTTTATTACCTTATCAACACCTGTTAAAACCTTATTAGATACATCAACTATTGTTTGACCATGTGCCATTATATCTAAATCATATTGTGGTTTAACATTAAATATGTCAAGTACTGTATCAAGCATCTCTCTATGTTGAGCTGTAACACATACAATTGATTCTATTTTATCATCCTTTTCTAAAATTTTAACTAAAGGACACATTTTTATTGCTTCTGGTCTTGTTCCAAATACACTTAAAACCTTTATTTTATTCAAAATAAAACCCTCCTAAGTAACTAAATGCTATTTTCAAATTACTTTATCCATATTATTCATGTTTTTAATTATATCATATAATTTAAATTGTCAAAATAAATAAAAATAGTAAACCTACGTGCTTTAAAAATGTGCTACTTAAAACCTAGTTCTAATTCTATGTAAAATATTATACTATGATTTTAGAACTTAAATTAATACGTACTAAATATCATTATTTTTATGTTTATCTACTATATCTTTATACATATTATCATAATAGTCAAATTCTTCATTTAAACCATCATTTTTAGAAAAATTATTATAAAACTGTTCTACCTCATCATCAAAATTACTTGCAACCTTTAACAAAGCAAAAATAACCACTAAGACTAAACATATAAATCCACCAATTAAAATATATTTAATCAAAAAAATCACCTCTAACATAATAAATTAAATCTATTATTACTATTTCCATATTTATCCTAAACTATTCAATTAACTTTTATCATATATTTTTTATATTTAACATATATAAGTATAAAAAATTTTTACAATGACAAGAATAAAAAATATGAAACTAAGATATTATATTTAAAATTTAAATAAAGGTAGGTAATTTTAATGACTGATTTTAATACAAGTAAAACTAAGGAAAATTTATTAAAAGCATTTGCTGGAGAAAGCCAAGCTAGAAATAGATATACATTTTCTGCATCCGCTGCTAAAAAAGAAGGATATTCTATTTTACAAGATTTATTTAACTATACTGCAGATCAAGAAAAAGCTCATGCTAAACAATTCATGGATAAATTAAAAGAGTTTTCTGGAGAAGAAATAGAAATAACAGCTTCATATCCAGTTGTTGTTGAAACTAGCACATTAACTTTATTAAGACTTGCTGAAAAACACGAAAATAACGAATTTGAACATGTTTACAATGAATTTGCTAGAGTTGCTAAAGAAGAAGGTTATCCAGATATAGAAAAACTGTTTACTAATATTGCTTCAATAGAAAAAGTTCATTCTGAAAGATTTAAAAGATATGCCGATATGCTAGAAAATGGCTCATTATTTAAAGATACATCTAATTCACTTTGGATGTGTACTAACTGTGGATTTATTTATGAAGGATTAGAAGCCCCTTTAAAATGCCCAGTTTGTGCTCATCCACAAGGTTACTTTATAAGATTTTCAGAATCCGAATTTGAAAAATAAAAAATTATAATTCATAAAAAATTTTTTAAAAAATCATCTTTTTAATTTTATAAAACTATTATTTAAAAGATAATTTTTCATAAAATAAAAAAGAGCTGTATCATAGTGAAATTTTTTAATTCAACATTGATATAGCTCCTTTTTATTATATTGAATTTTTATTTATAATTTTATAAAAATTTATTTTAACACATTTCATTTTTTAAAATTACTAAACAACATCACTTGAATCTTCTAACTCAATATTTTCTGAAACTAT
>CAOJUX010000068.1 GCA_948444795.1 uncultured Erysipelotrichaceae bacterium
TGATTTTTTCATAATAGTCACCTTTGTCATTGTATAATATATTTTATTAAGTAAATCTTAAATATGTTACATAAAAATAAAATAATGTCACAAAATTTGTAGATAATGATATAATAATTGATAGTATGCTAAGTTTTAGGAGGAAAATATGAAGTTTGATAGTATAATATTTGATTTAGATGGAACATTGTGGGATTCTACAGCGGAAGTTGCAAAAACATGGAGTGCTGTAATAAGTAAATATAATTTAAGTAAAAAAGAGATAACAATAGAAGATTTAAAACCTTGTATGGGAAAACTATTAAAGGAAATAGCTGAAATTTTGCTTCCAAATTTAGATGAAGAAATTCAAATGAAAATAATGGATGAATGTTATAAGTATGAAAATGAATACTTATCAAAACATGGTGCTACATTATATGATAACTTAGAAGAAACATTAAAAGTTTTATATAAAGATTATAAGTTATTTATAGTAAGCAATTGTCAAGATGGTTATATTGAAAGTTTTTTTAATGCACATGGATTAGATAAATATTTTGTTGATTATGAATGTCCAGGTAGAACTGGGTTGCCTAAGGCAGAAAATATTAAATTAATAGTAGAAAGAAATAACTTGAAAAATCCAGTTTATGTAGGGGACACACAAGGGGATGCGAACTCAGCAAAGCTTGCTAATGTACCATTTATATATGCTGAATATGGATTTGGAGAAGTAACAGACTTTGAAGGGAAAATAGAATCTCTTGAAAATATATTAAATATTATAAAATAGTAAAGGAGAAAGTAATGATTACTAAAAAACAACTTAAAGATGATATTATAACTTACGATATTATTAAATATAAAGATGAAGATGGAAAAATGATTGAGTATGTTGAAGTTACTTTAGTAGATAGAATTATTGATGTTTATATGGATACTAAAGAAGTTAATATCGGGATTTTAGCAAATAAAATTATTGAAGATAATTTATATAAAGAATAATTATTAGAAATATTAATTAAGTGTTAAATTGTAAGGAGTAAAAGCTGTGGATAAATGTTTATTTTGTAAAAAGAATTTAGAAAAAGATTTTTATGAAAATAAAATAGGTACATTTTGTAATGAAGAGCATTATGATAGATATTTAAAAAGTTTAAGTAAAGAGGAATATATAAGCTTGCAACATTCAATGTGTGTTTGTAGTGATGATTAAAAAGAACTCTTTTTGAGTTCTTTGATTTATTGAATTTTAAAAATTAATTTATTATAAGGAATTAATATGAGATTTTTTTGCTTTGAAGATAATAATATAAACCAAAAAGAATATTTACATGAGTCATTAGGAATTAATATTAATGAAAAAAATATAATTTCATTTGTGGGTGGAGGGGGAAAAACTACATCTATGTATACTTTAGCAAATGAATTAAGTTATTTAGGGAAAAAGGTATTAGTTACAACTACTACACATATGCATATGCCTAAAGATTTTATTAATTTTAAGGGAGATTTAAATGAAATAGAAGAAAGATTTAAAAAAGATAATTTAATTACAGTAGGAATTAAAGATAAAAATGAAAAAATATCATCTTTAGGAAATAAAATAGCAAGAATATTGATAAAATTATGTGATTTTTTACTTATAGAAGCAGATGGATCAAAAATGCTACCATTAAAGGCTCCAGCTAGTCACGAACCTGTAATTTTAGAAAATACAACTATGATTGTTGGAGTCGCAGGAATAGATTCTTTAGGAAAAAGTATAAAAGAAATATGCCATAGGCCAGAGAATGTATGCAATATACTTAGAAAAAATTTTGATGATAAAATAAGTGAAGAGGATATTGCTATTTTATTAAGTAGTAAAAATGGACAAAAAAAATATATAGACAAATGTAATAATGCTAAATATAGAGCTATAATTAATAAAGTTGATAATGAAGAACTACTATTTAAAGCAGAGATAATATGTAAATATTTAAATGAAAAAGGGGTACAAGGTGTTATTACAAGCTATAAAAATTAGTTTTAAACTTTAGAGGTGTAATTTTATGATAGTACTTATAAAAGGTGCTGGTGATTTAGCTACTGGAATAGCTCATAGGTTAAAGAAAAGTGGCTTTGATATTGTTATGACTGAAATTGATAATCCAACTACAGTTAGAAGAACAGTAGCATTTTCACAAGCAATATTTGATAATGAAATTGAAATTGAAGGTATTAAAGGCATTAAAGTTAATAATATTAATGAAATACATAAAGAAATAAAAAAAGGTAATATACCAATAATAATTGATAAAGAAGCAAATATTATAAAAGAATTAAATCCTAAGGTTGTAGTAGATGCTATAATTGCTAAGAAAAATTTGGGAACAAGTATAAATGATGCACCAATAGTTATTGGAGTGGGACCGGGATTTGAAGCTAAAAAGGATTGTCATTTAGTAATTGAAACTAAAAGAGGACATTATTTGGGGAAAGTAATAGAAGAAGGAAGTGCAATACCTAATACTGGTGTACCAGGAGATATTGGTGGATATACAAAAGAAAGAATAATTAGAGCATCAAGTAATGGTAAAATAAGGCCAGTAGTAAAAATAGGTGATTATGTTAAGAAAGATGAAGTAGTTGCTTATATTGATGGTGTTGAGGTTTTAGCTGAAATAGATGGTATAGTAAGGGGAATGTTACAAGAAGGAATAGAAGTTTTTAAAGGAATGAAAAGTGGTGATATAGACCCTAGATGTGAAAAAAATCATTGTTTTACTATATCAGATAAAGCAAGATCAATTGGTGGTGGGGTTTTAGAAGCCATAATGTACATGAATAATAAAAATTTAAATTAGTTAAATATTTAAGCGAGGGAAGAATAAGTGATTAAGTTTATAGATGCTAAAGGTAAAGCTTGCCCGATGCCAGTAATAATGGCAAAAAAAGAAATAGATTTAGGTGTGAAATTTTTTGAAATTGAAGTTGATAATAAAATTGCTGTTGAAAATTTAAAAAGATTAGCAAATAGTCAAAGCTTTAAAACTATAGTTAAAGAGGAAAATGGTAATTTTAAAGTTAGCTTTTCAAATGGATGTGAAGAATGCGAAGAAGTTTTAAATAAAACTTTAGGAAAAAAGCCTTTGGGCAATTGGAGTATATTTATTAGTAGAGAAACCATTGGTGATGGAAGTAAAGATTTAGGAGAATCTTTAATGAAAATGTTCATTTATACAATTTCAGAAGGTGAAGATTTGCCTAA
>CAOJUX010000069.1 GCA_948444795.1 uncultured Erysipelotrichaceae bacterium
AATTATGAGACATTAAGAAACTATTGGGAAATAGGCAGATTAATCGTTGAAGCACAAAATGGTAATAGCAAAGCAAAATATGGTGATGAATTAATTAAAAAATGGAGTAAAGAATTTACTAATAAATATGGTAAAGGATATGATTATACAAATTTATCACGATTTAGACAACTATTTCAAACTTTCCCAAATATTGGCACATTGTGCCAAACATTAACATGGAGTCATATTAGATATTTATTACCTATAAAGGATAAGAATAAAAGAAATTATTATATTAATTTATGTATAAAAGAAAATATTAGTGTAAGAGAGTTGCAAAAAGAGATAAAATCAAATTCCTTTGAAAGACTTTTGAATAAGCCTAAACAAATTGAAATAATCCAACCAAGAAATAATTATTCATTATTAGGTCAAACTAAAAATCCTATCATAATAGAAATAGACAAAGGTGAAAAGATAAAAACAGAGAAAGAATTAGAAATAACAATAATATCAAAATTAAAATTATTTTTTAATCAATTGGGAGAAGGCTTTGCATTTATAGATAATCAATATAAAATAAACTATGAAAATAAAAACTATTTTATAGATATATTATTATTTAATTATAAGTTAAATTGTTTTATAGTAGTCGAATTAAAACTTCGAAAACTTTTAAAAGAAGATAAAGCCCAAGTTGAATTTTATATGGATTTAATTGATAAAAATATAAAAGAAACTATTCATAATAAAACAATAGGAATAATTATAACGAAACAAAATGATAAACTAATAGCAAATTTTGTTAAAAGTGATAAATTAATACCTTTAACATATAAGCTTAAAAACAAATAGATTTACTAAACAATAATAAATTGATATAATAAATAGAAGAAAGAGAGATTATATGAAAAAGAAAGAACTAGTAGATTTTATTGTTGGTTTATTATTAATGTTTTTAGCAGTATGTATAATATTATTACCAACATTTAAAATAACAAATATTAAAATAGTATTACTAACAATTTTCGGGTTTTACACCATATTTAAAATAGTAAGTTTTATATTAATATATAAAGAAAAAGACTATGAAAGTTTATTTACAAGTTTAGTATCAGGTTCTAGTTTAATAGCTACAAGTCTAATAGAATTAACAACTAAAAATATAGCTTTAATTCTTATGATATGGATGGGATTAATGAGTTTAATAAAACTAAAAAAAGCTGATTTTTATCATGATAGAGAAAATAAAATGTGGATATTAAGATTATTAATATTATTTATTTTTATCGCCAGTGGTTTATTAACAAGTATAAATTTATTTTATGATAATAGTGTCCAAATTTTATTAATAGGATATTTCTTTTTAGTAAATAGCGTCTTAGATACAATATCACCATTAGTAGAATATATAAGTAGAGGTAATAAAAATGGAGAATAAAATAGCTTTTGTAACAGGTGGAACAAGTGGAATAGGAAAAGAAATAGTTTTAAGATTGCTTGATAAAGGATGCTACGTAATAACTTGTTATAACAATAATGAAAAAAATGCTAACGAATTAAGAAATATAAGCAATGATAAATTAATAGTAAAAAAATGTGATGTAAGTAACGAACAAGAAGTAAAGTTAATAATTGATTTTATTAAAGAAACATATGGTCATCTAGATTATTTAATAAACAATGCTGGAACTTTTATTGACTCATATATAAAAGAATTTGATATAGAAGATTTTAAAAAAGTTATAAATATAAATTTTATAGGAAAAGTTATATGTAGTAAATTATCTTATCCGATTATGAAAGAAAAAGGAGCAATTGTTAATATATCATCTAGTTTAGGCATCACACCGTGTGAAGAATCAGCAGCTTATTGTGCAAGTGCAGCAGCTATAATTAATTTTACAAAAGCAAGTGCTTTAGAGTTTTCAGATAAATTAATACGAGTAAATAGTATATGTCCATCATTTACACCAACACCATTAGCCTTAAGAGGTTGGACAAAAGAAGAAATAGAAGAAAAGATAAAAAATACACCTTTAAAAAGATTAAATACAGTAGAGGATACAGCTAATTTATGTTTATTTTTGTTATCTGAAGAAGCAAGTTTTATTTCAGGGGAAAATATTTCGATTAATGGAGCAAGATTAAAATGAAAGTAATAAATGATTTTAAAGATTATGAAATATTAGATATGGCCAATGGTCAAAAATTAGAAAAATGGGGGAATATTATATTATCAAGACCGGACCCTCAAATAATATGGACTGATAAAAATATAGCTAAATGGAATGAAGATGCTGAATATAGGAGAAGTTCCACAGGCGGTGGGAAATGGAATATCAAAAAAAACATTCCAGATTCTTGGATAATAGAATATAAAGATTTAAAATTCAATTTAAAATTAATGGGATTTAAACATACTGGATTATTTCCTGAACAAGCCTTTAATTGGAATTTAATTAGAGAAAAAATAAAAGAGAGTAAAAGAGAGGTTAGAGTATTAAATTTATTCGCTTATACAGGTGGAGCCTCTATCGCCGCTTTAAAAGAAGGAGCAAGTGTAGTACATGTTGACTCATCACGTGGTATGATTGATTGGGCTAAAGAGAATGTTAAGATTAATAATTTAGAAGATAAATCAATTAGATTTTTAGTTGATGATGTAAGAAAATTTGTTAAAAGAGAAATAAGAAGAGGAAACAAATATGACATTATAATTATGGACCCACCTTCATTTGGCAGAGGAAGTAAAAATGAAGTTTGGAATATAGAAACAGATTTAAACGAATTAATTAAAGATACAACAGAATTATTAAGTGATGAACCATTATTATTTATTATAAATTCTTATACAACAGGTTTATCTAAAACAGTATTAGAAAATTTATTATACTTAAATATTGAAAATAAACATCATGGAAAAATAACCAGTCATGAGTTAGGATTACCAATGAAAGACAGTAAGTTAATATTACCATGTGGCGATACAGCAAGATGGGAGAGTATAAAATGAAAAAAATAATTATAGTTTTATTACTAGGATTATCATTAGTAGGATGTAGTACCAAAGAAAATAAAGATGTGAATTCAAGTAATGATTATAAACAAATAATGGAAGAGAAGGAATATATCGTAATTGATGTTCGAACTAAAGAAGAATATGATGAAGGCCATGTTAAAGG
>CAOJUX010000070.1 GCA_948444795.1 uncultured Erysipelotrichaceae bacterium
TTTGTCTTTAAGTGCAAACTTAGTTTTAACATCAAAAAAAAGTAGCGTATAAAATTACTTCTTCATAAATCTCATAAATAAAAATTTCATATAAAAAAGGAGTTGTATTAATATTAAATTAAAAAACTTCAATATTATACAACTCCCTTTTCTTGCTAAATGTTTTATATTTTAAATTTGAATTTAACTAATTTATTTCTTTTTCTTTCTTTATAGAGATTACTAATGTAGTTATTAAACCACCCCATAACACTATTGCACCAATTGCAAAGTAAATTAATGCTGTTGCAGTCATATTAAACTACCCCCTCTTTACTTTTCTTTTCGAATTTCTCTATGGCTTTATTTTTCCATGGTCTTCTTGAAACTACTATAGACCCAATTATACCTAATCCAATAATAGACCATCCATAAGCAAATAACGCTGGTAAACTATATCCACCATACGGAGTTCTAACTTCTGTTAAAAAGTTACTAACTAACATTATTGTTAGCATTACTGGTATTATAAATTTAACTGTAAAATCCCACCATTTTCCGATTCTAAAGTATGAAGTTTCATTTGTATGATTTCTAACTTTTTCTGGTTTAATTATCCATCCTATAAATATAGCTTCTAATAATCCTACAACTACAATTCCATAACAATTAATGAAATTATCCATTATATCTAATACATATAATCCTGCTCCTGATGCAAATGTTGAGCTCATAATAACACCTAATAAAGCTATAACTGAAACAACCTTTTTACGTGACCAACCTGTTTTATCAATTACAGCTGATGATACAGCTTCAACTAATGATACACAAGATGTTAACCCTGCAAAAACTAGACAAGTAAAGAATAAACAGCCAAGTATAGTTCCCCATACCCCCATAACTGAAAATACCTTAGGAAAAACTATAAATGCTAGTCCAATACCACTTGAAACAACTTCTTCAATTCCAACACCTTGACTTGTTGCCATAAAACCTAAAATTGCAAAAACTCCAATTGCACATAAAAACTCAAATCCACAATTTGCAAATGCAGTCATAAATGCACTATTATTTATATCTGTTTTTTTAGGTAAATAGCTTGAATAAGTCATCATTATTCCCATAGCTAAGCTTAATGAATAAAAAACTTGTCCATATGCAGCTATCCAAACTTTAGGTTCCATAACCTTGCTCCAATCTGGAGTAAATAATTTATTTAATCCTAAAGTAGCACCTTCTAGTGTTATTCCCTTTAAAACAATTATTATCATTATTAAAACTAATGTAGGTAATAAAACTTTATTTAATTTTTCTATTCCACCTTTTACACCTTTATAACATATAAACCAACTAATTCCCCAAACTAAAGTTATTCCAATTAATACTGACCAAATAACTGTTCCAAATTGAAAAGGTGATTCTGTAAGTTTTAAAAATCCATTATAAAAATATGAATTTGGATCATTGCCCCAACCTTTTGAAAAACTTAGTGTAAAATACTTCATTGCCCAACTTAAAATCATAGAATAATACCCTAATATAAAAAATGCAGTAATACTTGGCCACCATCCAAGCCACTCCCATTTTTTATTTGCTCTTGCCATAGCTAATGGTGTAGAACCTCTAAATTTATGCCCCATTCCATATTCTAAAATTAATAGAGGTATACCTGCTGTAAATATAGCAAAAAAGTATGGAACTAAAAATGCTCCTCCTCCATTTTCATAAACTAAGTATGGAAATCTCCATATATTACCTAATCCAACTGCTGATCCTACAGCTGCTAATATAAAACCAAACTTTGTCCCCCATTGGTCTCTTTTATTATCCATATATTAGGCCCCCTTTTAATTATCACTTGTAAATATAATATATCATTTTACTTTTTTTTTCAAGTATACTATAAAAATCCATTAACCATAACCAATATTTAATTATTAATTAGATAATAAATTTATATTTATATTTAAATTTTTATTTTTTTATACTGTTAAAAGCATTGCTATAACTTATTTACACTTAATTTACATTTTATTAATCTTTTTAATATTTTTCTATCTAAGCATATTTTAAACCGTTTTCTTTTATTATTTTTAAGTGTATTACATATTTTTCTATAAAACAAAATAATAAAACAGAAAATATTAAACTAATTTATTAATAATTTAATACTTCCTGTTTTACTCTATTATTTACCCTTAAATCTATTTAATAAAAATTCAGCAACTCCATCTTCTTCACAACTACCTATTACATCAGTAGCTATTTTTTTAATCTCTTCTGCTGCATTTTGAGTAGCATATGATTCATTTGCTAATTCAAACATAGGTATATCATTTAAATTATCTCCAAAGCAAATAACCTTGCTATAGTCTATATACTTTGATAAATACTTTATTCCATTAGCTTTAGATGCTTCACTGCTATAAGCTTCTAAAAAATAACAATCTTCATATACATCCTTATAATAATTAACAGTTATTCCCTCAATACTTTCAATTTCTTTTGCTATTGCTTTTATCTTTTCATAGTTATCAAAAGCAACAAAATTAATTATATTGGCTTCTATAATTGATTCTTTATAATTTTCAATTTGCATAAAAGTTTTTAATCTTTTATCAACTCTTTCTTTATAAAAGTTATATTCATAAACATTTTCAAAGTCCTTATGATATACCCATAAATGATTATCTTTAACACCATATACTAATGGATTTTTATTATATGATTTAAAAATATCTAAAACCTTATGCGCTGATTCTTTTTCTATTCCTTTAATATCTATATATTTTAACTCTTTTGTATCATATATTAAAACTCCATTCATTAACGCAACTGGTAACTTTAAATTTAAATCTTGTAATATTTCTACTGCTGTGGCTGGAGTTCTAGCTGTAGCTACTGTAAAATTAACTCCTTCATCTATTAACTTATTTAAAATTTCTAAAGATTTTTTAGGAACTTCTCTTTTACTATTAATTAATGTTCCATCTAAATCGGTTACAAATAATTCCATATTTTTTCTCCTCTTTTGTACTTCTTTTATGTTTGATTATTTACATAATAATAAATTAATTATAATTCATAAAAAT
>CAOJUX010000071.1 GCA_948444795.1 uncultured Erysipelotrichaceae bacterium
ATATAATATTTATTTTATACATAATGTATACCATTTTATTATTACAAATCAACAACAAAATTAAATCAATTTTATTACTTTATTATTACTATATTGTTGCCATATTGTTACAACATTGTTACATTGTTAGCTTATTCCACTTTCCGTAAGCATAGATCAAATATTACCTTTAAAATATTTTTCAAACTCTTCTTTAGATATTGGCTTTGACACATAATATCCTTGAATGATATCTCCTCCTATTTTTTTTATAAATTCTATTTGTTCTCTTGTTTCAACCCCTTCTACTATTGTTTTAGTTTCTAGGTGTTTTGCCATAAACATAATGTAATTTATAATGTTTTCATTACTTGTTAAATCTGCTTGATCTATAAATACTTTATCTATTTTAATTATATCAATTGGCATATTTTGTAACATGCTAAGAGATGAGTATCCTGTACCAAAATCATCAATAGATATAATAAATCCTTTTTGTTTTATCTTATTTAAAACATTTAACATATTTACATTTTGTTCAATTGTTGCACTTTCCGTAATTTCTAAATCTATTTGATCTGGTTTTAAATTGTATTTGCCACATATTTCCACATACTTATCTATAAAGTTTTCATCTATAAATTGTTCTTTTGAAACATTTATAGAAACATTTGGTATAACTCCAAATTTCTCTTTCCAATTAGCTAAATCTTTACAAACTTGTTCAAACATATATACATCTAATTTTATTATAAATTTATTTTTTTCAAATAGTGGTATGAACTTATCTGGCGAAATTATCTTTCCATCTCTATACCACCTAACTAGTGCTTCTGCTCCATATATCTTTTCACTTTTTGCATATATTTTAGGCTGATAAAACACTTTAAATTCTTTATTTTCTATAGCTTCTTTCATAATCGATTCTATTTCTTGCTCTTCTATTATCTTGTTCTCTAGTGTTTCATCAAACAAATAGTAATTATTATGATATAATCCTTTTATTTGAGCACGTGCTAAATACGTCTTGTCTAGTAATTTGTTAATATTTGTATCATTAGACTTAATACTATAAGCACCAATTGATAGATTTATTCTAATATCTATTCCATTTATTTTTAGTTTAGCGGCTTTGTTAAATGTTTTATATAGTAATTCATTGATATCGCCTTCATAACTGAATATACTTGCAAAAATATCATTTGAAATTCTACATGTAATATTATCTTTTGGTAGTAATTCTTTTAACTTTTGTCCTAAATATTTTAAAATTTCATTACAAAATTTATAGCCATGTATATTATTTAAAGCTTTAAATTTATTTATATCTACTGTTATTATATATTTGTTTTTGGCAGTTTGTTCTAATAAGTATTTAGTACCATTTTTCCTAAAATAATGTTCATTTCCAAGTAATGTTATATGGTCTATATATGCAACATTGTATAATTTATTGTTTTTATTTGTGTTTGAAATATTAATATAAATTGCAATACTTATGATAACAAAAGAAATACCTAAGAAAACTATCGTTGTTATAGAAACTAGTCTTATAAGTTCACTTGCTATTATACTATCAGATGCAGTTGTTACTACATACCAATTGTTGATATCAACCTGTTCATAATGTATAAAATAAGTTGTTCCATCAATTTTTAAATCAAATGTATCTTCTAAACCATTTTTAATTCCATTTGCCATATTTTCTATTTTTTTAAGTTCTTTTTTATTAGTTACATTGTATCTAGACTTTATATACTCATATAAATTGGCATTACTTTCTTTTATGTTATCAAATGAATCTATTAGTACACTACCACTATTATTTATTAAATAAGTACCACCTTTTCCAAATAGTTTTCTTAATAAAATAGTTTTGTAATCAGCAGTGTTTATTGTTGCCATTAATACTTTTTCTTTTCCATTAAATATAATCTTTTTTGAATAAATATTTACTTGATTATTTGACACTGTACTTGGTCTATTTTCAGATAAATATACATCTTGTTCGCCAAAGAATTCTTCCATATTAGGATAGTCGTTAACTATA
The DNA here is from genome assembly GCA_948444795.1 of uncultured Erysipelotrichaceae bacterium. Lineage (GTDB taxonomy): Bacteria > Bacillota_I > Bacilli_A > RF39 > UBA660 > MGBC108787. The sequence goes on from CAOJUX010000071.1 coordinate 2,030, forward strand.
AATCCATCGTTTGTTATACCATTGCCTTGTTTATCTAATATAACTAATCTTGTAAAATGATAGTTTTCTAGTTCATGATTAAACGCTTCAAAGATTTCTTCTTCTTTTTTAAAATCCCCTCTGTTTATATTATCAGCCATAAAGCTAACAATATTTTTTTGGTCTGTAATTGACAAATTTAATTGTGTTGCTGTTTGTTCACTCAGTTCTTTTACATTTTGATATATATTTTGATATATTAAATTTTTCATATATGAAATATATAAAAATGATAATATTACTAATATAATGAATATTATAAAAATTAAGATATAACTTAATTTACTAGTTTTATAATGATTTATTAATTCTCTTTTTTTCATATGTAGTCCCCTTTTACTAAAATTATAGTAAGACTTAATTGTATCATATTGCTATTAATTAAGATATCCCAAAGAGTCTATTAGTTATAGGGTAATTAATTCCCCATTATACTTCTATATTAATTTTGCTACCTTTATTTACTTTTATACCTGGTTTTGGTGATTGTTCTTTTATTTTAATGTCTTCTTCTTTTGCATCTTCCCCTAATTCTACTTGTAAATTTATATCTAATTCTAATTCTTTTAAAGTTTTTTTCGCATCTTTTAAATTTAAACCACGTATTTCTGGCACTTCTACCTCCTCTACTTGTTCTTTTGTTTCTTCATTATCTTTATTAAGTTCTAAATATGGTAATATATCTCCTAAAACTTGACCTCCTACTGGTGCTGCAACAGCACCTCCTTGGGTGATTTTGACAACACAAATCTTACAGATTTACTACCTGTTTTTCTAATGCTATTTTATTGTGAAACAACAAGGTTCTGGGGTACCCGACTGCAATCTTTGATTGCTATGTCGGGTCAGGTTCTTATTATTCTCTATGTATTCTAAGTATCTCTTAAACTCATCTTCAAATTTAAACTTTATTTTTATATCTCCATTTTCTTTTACATATATAC
>CAOJUX010000072.1 GCA_948444795.1 uncultured Erysipelotrichaceae bacterium
AAAATGCGTAATTATAGTTTTTTTCATAAGTTATCTTCCTTTATTATAGTTTGTTCTAATTTGGCATAAGTAATAAATCTTTTTGGAGTATGTCCAAATGTTAATGATTGATAACATGTATATAGCATTAATATTTCAGAATCACGATTTATAGGAACTTCATCTAAATCTTTATAATTAATAATTTTAGTGTCATATACTTTGTAAGTAAAAATACCATATGAAGTTTCTATTATTATATCAGTATCATTTGTTATTTCTTTTAAATCTTTTAACATATTATTGGTGTTATGTCCCATATATAGAATACTGCCACCTTCTCCAGGAAAATAGCTACCGCTAGAGTGACCAATGCCCTCTTTTAATATTGCTAGAGTATCACCATAAAATACTTTTAAATCAATATTTAAAGTAGGGATTTTTAAGTTAGCATATTGAGTGCCGTAACTAGGATATGTTTCAAGATTTTTGGATTCTAAATTAAATTTTATTGGTTCATTGTTATTATAATTATTATTAATAGAAATTAAATTTATTGTAGATATAATAGAATTAATTTCATTTTTAAAAAGGATATTAATTATTGCAAGAAAAAAAACAGTATAAATAAAGGCAACTAAGATATATTCAATAGTTGCCTTTATTCTTTTAGTTGATTTATGATTAAGCATTTCTGCTCTTTCTAAAACAAGTTCCTAATACTCCAATAAAACATACAGCCATTAAACTATATAGAATTATTTCATTGTTGCTAGTACCTGTTTGTTTTAAATATGGGCTTAAAGATACATTTTCAATCATTATACCATCTTTGTATATCGCTATAACCTTTTCAGTATTATCATAAGATATTGTTGCTCCTACTATAGAAGCTGCTTCTTCAGCAAGAATCATTATTTCTTGCTTTTTTGACTTACTTAATTTAGTTATGTCTTTTATACCCTCATTATTAATTATTTCTTTAATAGCTTCTAATTTATTTATAACATTTAATGCTTCATCATCAGTTATATTATTTTGTGAAAGAAATCTTTCAACTTTTACTATTTCACTGTTTGGAAGCGTTACATCCTCTCCTAATATTTTATGAGATTTTGTTGCATAATCAAGTAGATATTGATTAACTTCAGCATTACTTGTAGTCATAAAGCTTAGTGATGCTATAAAAGTTATAATAACTAGTATCATTTTTTTCATTGCAAATCCCTCCTTTGGGTAGATACTATATAACTTTTTTTCTTAATTGTCAAGAATTTTTGATAGAGTAAGATTAAGGATGCTTTTTTTGTGCATCTATAAATCACTTATTTATCTTTTTTAAACCTGACAATGATAATAAATAAATTGTATCTATAACTTCCTCAATATATTTGCGGTCATGAGAAACACTTATAATTGTGCCAGCAAATTCTTTTAAAGCTTGCCTTATGATAGGATTAGATAAAGGACTAACATTTCTTGTTGGCTCATCTAATAATAATACATTATTTTGGTCTAAGACTAATTTAGCTAAAAAGATTTTGGCTTTAGTACCATTGCTTAAATTATTAATTGGACTAAGCATCTCTTCACTAGTTAATTTCATATTTCCTAAAATAGTACGCGCTCTTGTTATTTCTTCTTTATTTTTAGTTGGGGAAATAAAGTCCAAAACTAATGAGTATTCTTTTAAAATTTCATTATAATTTTGGGGCATATACCCTACTTTAATGTCTGTTCTAAATTGTAATTTGTGGTATATTTCTTTTATTAATGTTGATTTTCCAATACCATTATCACCAATAATACAAATATGTTCATTGCCTACAACTTCCAAATTAATGTCTTTAGCTAAAACTCTATTTTTTGCAATAAGCTCGTTTAAAGTTAGATTTATAATAGTTTTATTATTAGGAATGTTAATAGGAGAAAAGAAAAAATTTATTCCTTCTTCTACATCAGGTATTTCTGTTAAAACATCTTTTTCTAATTTCTTTTCTTGAGATTTTAAAGAATGCATCTTCTTCTTTAACATTTTAGCACCATGAGGATTACTTCTACTTATAGTACTTTGTTCATGGGCTACTTTATTCATTACTTGTTGCAATTTTAATTCTTTTTTATTATGTTCTCTTTTCTCAAATTTAGCAACTTGAGTTTCTTTGGCAATTTTTTTTAGTCTTGCAGTAATATATGATTCATAATCTGTTTTTAAAATAGTATGTCGACAATCAGTCTTATTTTTTATTTGCTCAAGATGTAAAATCATATTTGCTGTTTTGGCTAATAAGGTTTCATCATGAGAAATGTAAATAATAGGTTTATGACAGTTTAAAAGAAAATTTTCTAACCATTCTAAAGTTTTTATATCTAAATCATTAGTAGGTTCATCCAAAAATAAGATATCATTTTCTTCTAATAAAATTTTTAATAAATTAATTTTAATTTTTTCGCCACCAGATAAAGTGCATAAAATTTGTTCTAGTATCTGATCATTTAATTTTAATATTTCTAAATATTTATATAAATTATTTATTTTATTATAATAATCTTCAGTATTTAAAAATAAGTAATTAAAAACTGTCTTATTTAGCTCTTCATTATTTATTGATTGTTCTAAATAACCTATTTTATAATTATGGAAATTTATATTTCCAGTTATTGTTGCATAGTCACATTTATTTAAAATAGCTTTTAATAGTGTTGATTTTCCATTGCCTTCTTCGCCAATAATGGCTAGTTTATCACCTTTATTTATGGTTAAATTTAAATTTTTAATTAAATATCTTTCTTTAATTTTTATACTTATATTTTTTAATTCTAACATTTATGCCTCCTATATGGCATAATTGAAGTTTATGCCGTACTTATTTTTCTATTCTCATGTTTTCACCTCCAATTAAATAATAAAAAAACACTTTCTTAAAAAAATATTTTGAACTGAACCCCAAAAGTTGGACAGTTTAATTATTTAAGGATTGTAACCTGT
>CAOJUX010000073.1 GCA_948444795.1 uncultured Erysipelotrichaceae bacterium
GAAGAATCTATGAAAAAAATTGTAGATATAATGTTTGATGGATTAGTAATTAAATGAAAACTATGCACTTAATTATTAAGTGCATAGTTTTTACATAAAATAATATATTTTATTTTAAATTTAATATCAAGAAAGCTATCCAGAAACCGTATTGTATTAAATTTAAATAATTAATTTTAGAATTATTGGTATTTCCATCTCTTAAGTTAATATTTAAAAAGAAATTTTCAAAAATTATATAAAAATATTGAAATAATAATTTGCCTAAAAATACACCAAATGTATTTAAAATAATATCAGTTATATCAGTAGAACGTCCTAGAAATAATTGTAATAATTCTATAAATAATGAAACAGAAAAGGCAATTAATAAAATTTTATGGCTATTTTTATAAATATCTTTATAATATAGAGATAAGAAAAATCCAAAAGGTAAAAATATAATAATATTTCCAAATAGGTTTACTATTGAGTGTATATCACCTTTAAGAGAAAATATGTACTGAGTATATATTCCTTTGAAAGGAATTATATTTATATTGTTTAAGGATATATTACTAAAACTAAAGGAAGTATTATTACCTATTGTTATACCTAAAATAAATAATATACTTAACATAAAACAAATTGTTGATATTTTTTCTTTAAGGTTAAAACTTATATTTAATAAATTTCTTTTTTCTTTAATAATAAAAAGATTAATTAATATTAAGGGAATTGATGTGATAAAAAAAGGCAAAGCTGAATAAATTGCATTAGTAACTAAATTCAAAATTAGCACTCCTTTATTGATTTTTTTATATTTAAGTTACATACATAAGTTAAAGCTATAAAACAAAGTAATATTATAGGAATAAGTTCTATTTGAACATTTTTTATTACGAAATATAAAGGGGTATTTTGTAATAAAAATAATAGTATAAAACATAAAATTAAATATAATATAAGCACAGTTATTAAAGCTTTGAAAAATATTTTAGTTTTTAATATAAGACATTTTCTTTTATTTGAATCAAATTTTAAAAGAGATAAATATTTTTTTTCTAAACAATAAACTAATATAAATAAAATTATTGTTAATAAATAGGCAAATATTCGAAGTTTATTACTTGTTTCTATAGATATATTAATAGGTTTTTCTTTAAATGGGTTGTCTACTTTACCCCTATAACCCCAATCTATATTAATAACTTGAACTAAGTTTTTAATTTTATTTATTATATAATTATAGTCATCATTATTAGTATAGTGGATATAACCAGTATTTTTTAAAGAATAGAGTATATTAGAGAAATCTTTATTTTTTAATAGCAAAGTATCATTGATGTTAAGCACTGGTAAAATAATTTCATTATCTAATAAATATTCATATTCTAAAGAAAATTTACTATTTTCTTTCAAAAAACCAATTACTTTTAATTTTAACTTCATTGTTCCTAGGTAATAACACTCAAAAGAATCTCCTAGGTTATAAATGCCTAAATAGGAATTCCCTAAAACAACAGGAACTTCTTGAGTATCATTTAATAAATAATCATCTTTTGAAAAATACTCTCCATATAAAATATTATTAGATAAATGTAAATATTCACTTGCTTTTTCACCTATTTGTATAGAATTTAAAGGAGTTATACAGTTATTATCTATTTTTTGATTAATAAGTTCCTCACCTTGAGTAAATTTAATCTCTCCTTTATACTCACCTATATATTCTAATGGTTGAGTTAGTATTTCATAGTATTTAATATCTTTATCATTAGAAATTGTATTATATAAGTTCATCATTTTTTCTAATGAGCCACTTTTATTAAAAAATTCAAAGATTGATAAATTATTTTTATTTCCATCATAATTATCTTTTAATTGAATAAATCCATTATCAGAATCTAATGAATTTAATTCAGATTGTAAGGACACAGACTTATGAAGGGAATTGAATAATATTAAAAGTACAAATATTATTACTATAAGAAATAATTGATAGAATTTAATTTTTTTTACTGAAAAAAGCATTAGATAACCTCCCTTGGTAAAATTAATATATATTAATTTTATATGTTTTTGAAAAAAATTACAATAATATGTATATTATTGTATAATATTATAGTAAAAAATTACATATTAGGGGGGAATCATGAATAAGAATTTAAAAAAATTAACTTTGGGAGTATTAACAGCAACTTTCTTTTCTACTATAGGAATTACAGCAATGGCTATAGATAGAAGAGTAGAAGATTCGGGGCATAGAGTTATTAAAACATCTTCGGGTGTTTGTTATGCTTCAGGATTTGTAAAAGCAAAACAGTATCATTATACAAATGTAAGAGTATTTTCTGGTAGTCAAATGAGGGAATCAGGAAGAGTTTATGGAACTGGAACTGTTAGTGCACAAACACCATCAGTAGCTATTTATGATCCAGTAGGTTCAGCTGTATATTATGGTTTTTAAAATAATATACTAATTTTAAGGACAAGTAGCATAAGAAATAAGGATTAATTAAAATAATAAAAAATATCACTAGCAAATTTTATTTGCTAGTGATATTTTTTCTATTCACCGAATTTTTCTAAGAATTCATCATATGTCATAGTTCTATCA
>CAOJUX010000074.1 GCA_948444795.1 uncultured Erysipelotrichaceae bacterium
CTCCCTTAAATGCTCTTTGCATTAATGAATTAAAGTTATCTTCTAATTCTTTTAAACTATTCTCCATTTCAAATTTTAATTTGAAGATATTACAAATCTAACAATTAAACATTTTTATATATTATTATTTCAAAAATTATAATTTAAATGCTTATTTTAAAATATTAATTTATTTTATTGAAGTTTATAAAAAAAATAAATATACTAATAACGAAACCTGTAACTAAATTAATTTAAAAACAATTTATTAAAAGGAGATTTTTATGAACTATTTATCAGATTTACATACACATACAATAGTAAGCGGACATGCTTATACAACTCTTATGGAAAACATAGATTACTGTGCAAAACAAGGAATTAAAATATTAGGAACTTCTGAACATGCACCATCAATGCCAGGTGCCCCTCATTATTGGTATTTTGGTAATTTAAAAACACTTCCAAGAGTTATAAATGATGTTATTATTTTTAGAGGTTGTGAAGGAAATATATTAGACATTGATGGAAATATAGACCTCCCAGAAGATGGAATGAAATATTTAGATTATATAATTGCCTCATTTCATGAACCAGTTTTTAATCCTAAATCAAAAAAAGAAAATACTAAAGCAATCTTAAATGTTATGGATAAATATGAAAAGGTCGAAATATTAGGTCACCTTGGAAACCCTAATTATGACCTTGATTATGATGCAATCATTAAAAAAGCTAAAGAAAAAAATATAATGATTGAAATAAATAATAGCTCTTTGGCTGGCGCTTCTAGAATTGGTAGTAACATTAATTGCGAAAAAATAGCTGTTCTTTGTAAGGAATACGAAACAAAAGTAATTTTAACATCTGATGCTCATATAAATACTAAAATAGGTAATTTCACTAAAGGTATAGAATTATTTAAAAAAATACATATGCCTGAAAAACTTATTATGAATGAACCTAATAAATTAATTAACCATTTAAAATCTAAAGGAAAATTAACTGATTTATAAGTTTATATTAATATAACAAAAAATAGCTGAATTTTTATTCAGCTATTTTTTTATTTTAAAATTAATTTTATTTAAATAAATTCAAAATCTCTTCATTTGTTAACTTAGATATATTATTTATATTTAAGCTTTCATCATTCATAACACTATTTATTATTTCTCGTTTATCCTCTTGCAGATCAATAATTTTTTCTTCAATAGTGTCCTTAGCAATAAGCTTAATTACTTCAACTATATTTTTTTGCCCTATTCTATGCGCTCTATCTGTTGCTTGGTCTTCGATTGAAGGATTCCACCAAGGGTCCATATGCATAACAAATTTTGCCGATGTTAAGTTCAATCCTGTTCCTCCTGCCTTTAAAGAAATTAAAAAAATCTCCGCCTCTTTACTTTCATTAAATTTAGAAACAAGTTTTATTCTTTCTTTAGCCTTTGTAGTTCCATCTAAATATTTAACTTCTATTTTTCTTTTAGTTAATTCCTCTTTTAACTTTTTTAATACTGAAGTAAATTGAGAAAATACTAGCATTTTATTATTATTTTTTATAATATCTTCTATTATCTCTATAGCTGCATTTATTTTTCCGCTATCCCCTTTATAATCTTTATTAACTAGTATAGGATCTTGACATATTTGTCTTAACCTTGTTAAATAAGATAAAATTGTTATGTTATCCTCTTCTCCAGCTTTTAGTTTTAATTTAACTTCTTTCATATAATTTTTATAAGCAGCCTTTTGAGTTGTAGTCATTGGAATATAATACTTTTTCTCAATTTTTTCTGGTAATTCAGTTATAACATCTTTTTTCAACCTTCTTAATATAAATGGATTTATTAAAGATTTTAACTCTTGAATTTCTTTCTCTGTTTTATTAATAAACTTTTTTTTAAATTTCTTTTCATCAAATAAATATCCTGGCATTATAAAATTAAAAATAGACCATAATTCAACTAAAGAATTTTCTATTGGAGTACCTGTTAATGCAAATTTCACCTTTGCATTTATTTCTTTTATAACCTTAGTATTTTGTGCTTTTGGATTTTTTATATTTTGCGCCTCATCTATAATTAAATAATCAAAAATTTCATTTTTGTAAAACTCTATATCATTTTTAATTGTTCCATAAGTAGTTAATAAAATATCGTAATCTTTTTTGTTATCTATAACTCTATTTCTAATACTTTTGCTTCCATGAATAATACCAACTCTTAAACTTGGTGCAAATTTTTCAAATTCATCTTTCCAATTATATATAAGTGAAGTTTGCGTAACAACTAGTGATTTACTATTTTTCTTATATAATAAAAAAGCTATTATTTGAATAGTTTTTCCAAGCCCCATTTCATCAGCTAAAATACCTCCAAAATTCATTTCACTTAAAGATAACAAATAATTTACACCAACAAGTTGATAATTCCTTAAATTTCCATTTAATCCCTCTATTTTATTAATTTTTTCTATAGCTCTATTTTCTAACCTTTTAGAAACTATCTTTAATGTTTCTGCTCCCCTTATAAAAT